>JANMGN010000602.1:0-3372 GCA_031374645.1 Chitinophagales bacterium
AACCATTACCTGCTTGGGAATTCCAGTCACCAGGTCACGGCCATTAACCGTGTAATCATCTGGTGGGTTGTCATTTTCTTTCATGGCAGCACCCACATTTATTTTGATTTGCTCGGCGGTACGTTCACCAATTAACAAACTGTGGTACCGACGAAGTGCTTCCATAATATCGGCAGTAAACTCGTCACCGGCAATACGGATGGACTGGTCGCAAACAATACCTGCCAGTGCAATTACGGTAATGCCTGTTGTACCACCTCCAATATCAATAATCATATTTCCCTCAGGTTCTTCTACATTCAAACCTATACCGAGTGCCGCAGCCATCGGCTCATGGATTAAAAACGTTTCTTTAGAATCCACTTTGTCAGCAGAGTCGAATACAGCACGTTTTTCTACCTCTGTAATGCCCGACGGAATACAAATAACAACTTTCAGGTGCGTGAAAAAACGACGACGGCGACCAATCATATTAATCATACCTTCAATCATGCTTTCTGCTGCCGTAAAATCTGCAATCACACCATCTTTTAGCGGACGAACCGTTACGATGTTGTGGTGTGTTTTTTCGTGCATTTGCATCGCACGATGTCCGATAGCAATTGTAAGTCCCGATTTACGGTCAATAGCAACAATAGAAGGCTCATCGACAACCACTTGGTCGTCCATTAAAATTAGTGTGTTCGCTGTTCCAAGGTCTATTGCGAGCTCTTGACGAAAAAAGTTAAAAAATTTCATATCTGTTTGCTATAATATAAGCGTTTTTAATACTAAGCCGAAAAGATTTATTTTTATTGAGGATAAAGCTAAGTGCGTATATGTTTTTTAGTAAATACAAAGAATGAAAATGTCAATTAATATTTATGAGTTACTCATTTACAGTATTTTATAAATATACATTTTATTTATGTATTAGGCATTTACTTATTACACCTTTTTATTTTCGACTAATTGGTTTTCTCTCTCCCAAAAATTTACACAAAGAAACAGTTTTTTGCGTAATTAATAAAGAAAATTAAAAAAAATATCAATATTATTTATTTTTTCGTGCATTTGAGGTACTGTTTTAGTTATTTTAGTTTGAAAAAATAAAAGTATCGTGGAGATTAAGATTTTATGTAAATATAAGGTTAAGATTTTTTGGGAACAAGGAAAACATAACTTACAAAAAATACAAATTAGTCAAAATTTATATTTCTTACGACTTTGAATAATTAATCGTGACAGAAATTAAAATAGCATTTTTAAAATAAATATTCATTTTTTTTTGTTATATTCAAAATAATATATTATATTTGTGTTGTTATTGCAATTTATGTTTATTTTAAATATAAGTAAAATATTATATTTGATATTTGTTTTTATATAAAATATTCATTAACAATGACATAAAAAACTAATTATAGTTACTTACGCAATTTTACACTATGAAACGTTTGGTACTTACCACGCTATTGGGTCTTGGTATCCAGTGGCTTTCTGCACAAGAAAATCTTTACATCAAAGTCGATCCAGGTTGTATGGATAGATTTGAATACCACATCAATGGCGAAAGCAAAGGTGTGGAATATATTTCTTATCGTATAAGACAAGGCAGCCAAAACTTCGTATTTCTTGAAGTAGGCGCAGAAGCAACAGGTTATCAGTTGTCTGCACCACCTGTTGTCGATTGTCGCACACTTTCCCTTTCTTCTTCTTTCGCTGATAGAGTAAACAAGAGAGAAATCAATCTTTTTATCGTCAGAAAAGACGAAATTGGTTATAATATTTCTCCTGTAAACTTGGCTACGATGAGTAGTTTTTCAAATAATATTGTAAAATACCATACGTACGATACTGATTTTCAGGCAGATGTAAATAATGTTTCTACGCAAACTAATCTTACAAGCATCGATGCCACGAACGAAATATACGCAGGAGGTGTAGGTACAAACGCTTGTTTGAAAGAGTATTATTTCCATAAAACCTCAAAAGAATCTTGCAAGCCAGCGATAGGAATAGTTTATGTTCCCGAAATCGGTGTGGTAAAAGAAATCACAGGAAAATCAAGTATGAGTGCTTATGAAAGTACGCTCAATTTGGTTCGTATCAATGATGTTTCTTATGAAACTTACCTTGAAAATATTTGTGCAGTAAATCAGCCAGCAATTACGATGTCTGACCAATACGCTGTTCCAGATGCAGACGTAGTGAGTGCAGATGCTGAGCAAATCACAAATATCAATAATTTTTCTGATGTGCCGACTTCTTTTGAAGCGACCAGCGACCGATTTTCTTCTGATGGAAATATTATTACTACCCAAAAAATAGAAACTAAGAATCTTAATTTGACTTCGGACAAAACCGTCGCTGCACCAGTCATTAAGTCAAAACCAATTTCGCAGAAATACAAGCCAACTCCAACGGAAAGTAATCCTATTACTTATGCAACTACCGAAATTGTAACTCCAGTTATTGCTGCTCCTACTACAATAAAATGCAGTGAAGTGGCTACGAAAGATTTTCACGTTGTACAACAAGGCGAATCGATGTATGGCATTGCACGCCGCTATGGTGTGCGTGTAGATCAGTTGCAAGAGTGGAACAAAATGAACCAAACGACGCTGATTAGTCCTTGCTCTAAATTGAGAATTTTGCCCGAAACAATAGTTGAAGTACCTACCGAACAGCCAAAATCTTTTGAAACAAATGATTTATTGGTTGCAAAAGGAGGCGAAACCAACGCAACAAATATACCAGCTTGGAAAAATAATAAAACTAAAATTTACGAAGTCAAAAAAGGCGATACGTATTATGGATTAGCGCAAAAATACGGCTACACTTTGGATAGATTTTTGGAAATGAACGGTATTACAGATGAAAATAGCATCAAAATTGGTCAAAAATTACAAGTAAGCGATTGTGTTTGTCCTGTGGATAGCAAACTTTCAAAAGAGCCTAAATCTTACAATACTACTACACTGACACCAAAAGGCGGTAGTATTACAGAAAGAAATGCTCAGGATAAAAATAAAAAAGACGAACAAAAAACGGCACAATCGCAAACAGCTATTTTCAAACGTCAGACAGTACATATCGTTTCGGAAGATGAAACCATCAAATCTATCGCCGTAAAATACGGATTAAGTACAGAAATATTAGCGCAAATAAATTATTTAGAAACCAATGAAATTTTGATACCCAAACAACATTTGTTTGTGGATTAAAATAAATTAGAAAATTTTATAAAAAAATACCAAATTTTTCACAGCGAAAAATTTGGTATTTTTTATTGTAATTTAAGCACTTTATGATAGCTGTACCTAATACTTTTATACTTAATACTAAACTTAGATTTATTACCTCAATCTATCCATAGACTGCACTAATTTG
>JANMGN010000604.1:0-4947 GCA_031374645.1 Chitinophagales bacterium
TCAAAGTCAAAATTGAACTTTATATTCAATATTTCAATACCAACTTGGCTAAACCTTTTATTTGGAAATTTGCTGGATATGATACTAAGAAATTTTACAAGCAAAGCGATTCTAATACCTAGAGCATTTCATATCTAATACGCTAATAGCCCCAATTTGCCTGCAATTGTTTTTATCAAAAATTTTAAAATTAACTGGGCAGAAGCGATGGCAAAAAATTTGCATCCCGAAATTTGCCATTACAACACTTGCATCAACCGTACTACTACCAATTGTGCTACCATTACTTTAAATGGAAAAACTGTAAATTATGATTCTTTGATGAGAGCTACCAATACGTATGCTGCTGCACTTACACTTGGTTTGATTGACAATACTGGAAAAATAAAATTAGATCCTTATTTTGGTGGCACTTGTGCTGGTGTTTCGCTAAAAAACAAAGTAGATTCTATTCTTTATGTCAATTTCCCAGGGTCTTCCACTTGTGTTCCTCTGAGTTCTTCTACTTTTATTTACAGCCAAATATATGGTGGTGGTATAAATATCGGTGAAGGAAACCCAATAGACAATAATCTCGCTTGGCAGCAACTCCGTGATCTCTATCTAAGCTACAAGTATCAAGTGCAAGGTAGAAAAGAACTTGTTTGCTCCAATCCCGACGAACCTTGTATTGAGAGTGCCTCATTTAATTGTTTCTTAAGTCCTTATAAATATAAAATTCGTCGTTTTATAAAATTTGATTTTTTAGACCCTTTCGATTTTTCTGCTAAAAAAACGGAAATAGAGGCGCAATTGCTGGCACAATGTGACACGACCTGTCGTGCGCAAGCCGAAGGGTGGATGAGCCAATTACAACAAGGTTGTACGACTTATAGCACACTTACGCCTGCACAGCTTACCAATCTTCGAGATAGGCTGATAGCTGTTTGTAAGCTGGGATGCGATGCTTCGCACCCTGACGGTAGTTCTGCTACCAAAAATAACGTTGCTACTTCTTTTGGAGACAAATCTTTTGATGATGCTCTAAATAGCGTGATTGGTATTGCAAACACCTCACTCTGTGGTACTTGTCATGCCAACCTAATCTCTTATCCTGGTACTTATGATAAGCCTACCTACAATGGTGGCATAACTATTCGTAAAAAAACAGATGCTCCAAATGTACTTAACAAACTCACTGCCTTAGAAAACTGTTATACTGCTCAAAAAGCAGCTTCGCCCACTACGGTTGGCTCTTTTTCAAACTGGTTGTTGCAATGGTCAAATACCCCTTTGTCAAGTGCTCAAATTTCTTTGCTCAAAACAGAATTGGCTACAAGTAATACTGCCCTCAATCTTTCCGAATCGGTCGTTTTACCTGCCTATTTAGAAGATGGCGTTTGTAAATCTTGTTCGGAAATAAATACCGTCCTCAATGACTACAAAGCAGCGGCAGTCTGCAACATTACCACGACTTTTACACAACAACAATGGGATAATTTTGCCAGATATGCCAATCGCCGTTTGGGTTTTGCCCTTAGTAGTGAAGAATATTTTTCTTTTATTCAAGAAAAATGCTTAGCAGCCAACCCTACAGCTTGTACCAATCAAATTTTGCTTTGCCCAAGAACCAATGGCAGCAATGGTTTAGCGGATACCTCTTGTGTAGCAATGTTATACGCACAAGCCGATATTCAAGCCAAATTGGATTATGATGCTCAAATCAAGATTTTACGTCAGAATTTTCAGCGTGCTTATCTCAATAAGTGCATGAAATCGCTCAAAGAATCTTGGAAAATGACCGCTCCTTTCATAGAGTATCATTACACCCTTTATTACTATGATCAAGCGGGTAATCTCGTCAAGACTATTCCTCCACAAGGAGTAGTGCCTTTGTCTGCTGTACAGGTAACTGCTGTACAAACCCATCGTGCTACATCCGCAGGCACTCCTGTTTATCCTGCGCATACGCTACCTACTCGCTATGCTTTCAATACGCTCAATCAAGCTATCAAGCAAAGTACGCCTGACGGTGGCGAAACCAAATTTTGGTACGATTCCAAAGGAAGAATACTATTTAGCCAAGACCAACGACAAGCACCCGAGGGATTGTATTCTTATACCCTTTACGACAATTTGGGTAGGGTAGTAGAGGTTGGAGAAAGAAAATTTGATGCCGCAGCTGATTATGTTTTCCAAACCAATGAAGGACTTTCTAATACTTTTACCAGCAACATAAAGGATGCTTTCATCTATGATGTTGCGACTTACCCAGGTACTATTGCCCAAATTACACGTACTTATTATGGCGATAATCCTAATACCGACGCTATTTATAACCCTTTGGTTAACAATGCTGCACTCAATCAGCGCAACCGAGTGAGTTTTGTTACTTTTGATGAAGTCTATGACAATAATTTACCTAAAAATTACGATTATGCTACTTTTTATGCCTACGACATCACAGGTAATGTCAAAACACTGATACAAGAAATCAAAGACTTACATAAAGTAAATCAAGGCTACAAACGGATTGATTATGATTTTGACCTCACGAGTGGAAAAGTCAATGCCGTATATTACCAACAAAATGCCCCTGATCAATTTACTCATTGGTACACCTACGATGCAGACAATCGCCTCACCGAGGTTCGTACAAGTCACAGTGAAAATAAGATTTCTCGCTCCAATGCCGCTGCAGCGCAACTTTGGGATAGAGATGTCGCCTACAAGTATTACAAACATGGACCGCTCGCACGTACCGAACTCGGGCATTTCCGTGTGCAAGGCTCTGATTATGCCTACACCTTGCAGGGTTGGATAAAAGGAGTGAACGGTGCAGCACTTAGCACAAACACCGAAGCTGGGCTTGATGGTTCAACCGCTACCGCAGGAAATATCAATCAGTTTGTGGCTCGTGATGCCTACGCTTATGCGATTGGTTACAATGCGACCGACTACAAAAGCGTAGATGCAACCCAAGTATTTGACCCTGTACAAGTAAGTAATTTTGGCAACAACGGCTATTCCCTTTACAATGGAAATATCCGAAACATCACACAGCAGCATCGTGCATTGGCTGGTGGCGCACTCGGTACGGTCTATAAATACGACCAACTCAACCGTATCAAAAACGCTCAAAAATACAACGGTGCAGTGGCAAGTCCTACGCTTTCGACCAATTATTTAGAAAACAACATTCAGTATGATGCCAATGGCAATATTTCGGCTTTCAATCGAAATCAAAATACCGCTTTGGCGATGGATAACATGACCTACAATTATTATCCGAACACCAACAAACTCAGCCATATTACTGATGCCGTAGCTACTGCCACACACAGCACCGATATAGATACACAAAACCCTGACAATTACGTTTATGATGGCGCTGGAAATTTGATAACAGACCAATCAGAAAATATGTCTGCGCAATGGTCGCCCTATGGCAAAGTCCTCAAAGCCATAAGAGGTGAGCAGCGCACCAACTACGGCTACGATGCGGCACAAAACAGGATATTTAAACGGACATTTGCGATAGCGCAAAAAACCACCTATCCCTATGCAAGTTACCTCGAATACGATACTCGCAGCTATTACATAAGAGATGCCCAAGGCAATGTAATGGCTGTTTATAAACTAAACGGAGAAAATGCCGAGCCTAAGGAGTGCCAAGATACCGAGCAAGCATACTACAACGCATTGGCAAATGGCAATACGGCATTAGCGGATACAAAAATCAGAGAAGGTACTGACAACAATTGCGATTTTGTAAAATGTGTGACTTTAAACAATCAATACGACCAATTAATGGCAGCAGGGCAGATTCAAGCTGCCTTGGAAGTCCTTGTAAAGATGCAAAAAATCGGTTGTAGAACAATCAATACACATCCTAATCCCGAATGTACCGCTTTACTTTTAGAATATTACAATGAAATAAACCAAGGCAATATAGCGAATGCGAAAACTATTCTTTTGAACTTGATAGCATCAGGCTGTAAAAAAATAGGAGATAAAGAAGGTTGCGTAGATATCCTTTTAGAATACGACGTTGCTATGGCAACAAATAATATCCAACAAGCAATCGAGAAAATATTGAAAATGGAAGAAGCGGGTTGTTTCGGAACAAAAGAGTGCAACGAGCTTATAAAAAACTACAATGATGCCTTAGCTTTGGGGAATACGACCGCCGCCGCTGCCATTTTAGCCCAAATAAATACAGCAAACTGTACGGCTTACCCAGACCGTCCCGTATGCTATTACCTCGAAAATGCCTATCATGCCGCAGTAAGCATTGGCGATAACGCACTCGCTGAACAACTATACACCGATGCTCAAAAGAGAGGCTGTGTCTTTGCAAACCCTGCACCTACACCCGATTTGGACAAAGAAAACCCAATACTTTTCGGAAAAGAGTATCTTTACACTTGGGCAGAGCAACATTTATACGGCTCGGCTCGTATAGGATTAGAAGAACCCCTATTGGTATGGAAACACAAAGAAGGGATTAGTAGTGTGTTGTACCAAAATCCATTTAGGATAGACAACTACATACCAATAGCCACAAGTATAGGAAGTCCGCCGAGTTTCCTCCACGAGTACTATCAACTACACCTCGAAGGCAACAAACGCTACGAACTCTCCAACCACTTGGGCAATGTGATGTCTGTCATCACAGACCGCAAGCGTGGTGCAGGTGTGAGCGCAGGGAATTATACCTACTACCTCCCAGCCACAGTGAGTGCGAGTGATTATTATGCCTTTGGCTTGGAGATGCGGAGCTATACCGCTCCTTTAGGAGTTGGAGGAGCAGGGTCTTATCGTTACGGTTTCAATGGCAAGGAGAATGATCGAGGTAATTTTGGTTTGCAGTTGGTACAGGATTATGGGTTTAGGTTGTATAATCCAGCGTTGGGTAAGTTTTTATCCATAGACCCTTTGAGTAAACAATATCCATGGTACACACCG
>JANMGN010000608.1:0-2947 GCA_031374645.1 Chitinophagales bacterium
TAAACTGCAAATTTAAGCAAAAAAAATAACAATACTTTGTTTTTTTAAGTATAAAATACATTTTTTGATAAATAAAAATAATTTTAATTCTGTTTTTTATCAAAAAAAATATTTTTAATTTTTAAAAAATATAAAAAGGCAATTTTATAGAATTTAAACAATAAAAAATACACAATCAATTAATTTTCAAGCAATTATATTTTTTAAAATACAGAATTAGTATTCATTTTTAAGAATAAAATAGGCAGTTAAATAAGAAAAACTAAATTAAATTTTTTAAAAAATGAAAAAAAACAAGTAAAAATTTTGCAAAACCAAAATATGATTCTACCTTAGCGTTATCAAAACAAAACAAAGGGTGTTGCAAAACAGCTTTATGTTTCTTTTTCATGGTTAAATGGTTTTTTTGAAAAGGGCGAAGAGGGCAAACTTCGCTCTTTTCTTTATAAATAACCAGCACTATACAAAACTCAAATTTTTATGTCTAACAAAAACAAACCCATACTTAGCTTTTGGCAAATTATCAATATGAATGTCGGTTTTTTCGGTATTCAATACAGTTTCGGCTTGCAGCAAAGCGCAGTAAATCCTATTTACGATTTTTTAGGCGCATCTCCTGACCAAATTCCATTACTAAATCTTGCTGGCCCTGCAACGGGACTTATTATACAACCTATTATTGGTGCGTTGAGTGATAAAACTTGGTCGCCAACTTGGGGTCGTCGGAAACCGTATTTTTTGATTGGCGCACTAATTTGTAGTGTTTGTTTATTTTTATATCCTTTTAGTAGTAGTTTATGGATGGCAGTGGGTTTACTTTGGATTCTTGATGTAGGAAATAATACCGCAATGGAGCCTTATCGTGCTTTTGTGGCGGATCGTTTAGATGAAAAACAGCAAAGTACAGGTTTTCAAGCACAAAGTTTTTTTACAGGCTTTGGGCAAACGCTTTCTAACCTTTCCTTGTTTATTTTTCCTTTGATTTTTGTAGGTATGACTGGAAAATTACCCAATTGGGTTTACGCTTCTTTCTTTTTGGGCGCAATACTTTCTATCGGGTCTATTTGGTGGAGTATGCGAACAACACCCGAACTAACGCCTTCTGATGAAGAACTTGCTGCCATAAGAGCCGAACCACTCAATTTTGCTACACCTTTTACTGGAATTGTCAGCGCAATCGCTGATATGCCACGAGTAATGTGGCAATTGGCTTTGGTTTATTTATTTCAGTGGTATGCGCTTTTTTGTTATTGGCAAAATTCTTCAAAAAGTGTTGCGCTTAGTGTTTGGAATGTAACACCACAATCAGATGTAAAACTATACGCAGAGGCTGTTTCTTGGACTGGCTTGGTCAATGGTTGGTACAATATTGTTACTTTTGCTACGGCTTTTATATTGGCTTTTTTTGTCAGTAAATCAAGCGCAAAAATGGTACATTTTGTTTGTTTGATACTTTCGGGCATTGGATTTATTGCTTTTTCGCATATTTCTGATAAAAATTTACTTTTTGTAGCCATTACAGGTTTCGGAATTGGTTGGGCAAGTATGATGGGAATCCCTTATTTGATGGTGGTAAAAAGTATTCCCAAAGAGCGTTATGGCGTGTATATGGGCATTATAAATATGATGATTGTAATTCCGATGTTGATACAAACGACTACTTTTGGTTTCATTTTGAGAAATTTCTTAGACAATGACCCTCGACAAGCCATTACTTTTGCAGGCTGCTTACTTTTGATAGCGGCGGCGGCGACACTACTCATAAAAGAAGAGAAAACGACTTAAATAATCGTACAATTCATAAAAAAAGCTAATTCAAAAATTGAATTAGCTTTTTTTTATTTTATGAAAGTAAAATTACGCACCAAGATAACCTTTTAGTAATTTACTCTTAGAAGTAGAGCGCAATTTATTGATTGCTTTATCTTTTATCTGACGAACACGCTCTCGTGTAAGACCAAATTTGTCGCCAATATCTTCCAAAGACATCGGATGCTCAATACCAATACCGAAATATAATTTTATAACATCTGACTGACGATCCGTAAGCGTAGATAACGAACGGTCGATTTCTTTGCTCAAAGATTCTTTGTACTCCAACTCCGAATCGGTGCGTGTTGCAGCAAAATCTTCCAAAACATCAAGCAAAGAGTTGTCTTCGCCATCAATAAAAGGAGCGTCCATAGAAACGTGACGTGCAGCCACGCCAAGTGTAGTTTCCACTTCTTCTGTTCCAATATCCAATAAATCAGCAAGTTCCTCCGCAGAAGGCTCACGTTCAAAATTTTGTTCGAGTTCAGAAAAAGCCTTATTTATTTTATTCAAAGAACCTACCTTATTCAAAGGCAAACGTACAATACGTGATTGTTCAGCTAATGCTTGTAAAATAGATTGGCGAATCCACCAAACGGCATAAGAAATAAATTTGAAACCACGTGTTTCATCAAAACGTTGTGCCGCTTTTATCAGACCCAAATTGCCCTCGTTTATCAAATCGCTCAAAGAAAGTCCTTGATTTTGGTATTGCTTTGCTACTGAAACCACAAAACGAAGGTTCGCTTTTGTTAGTCTTTCCAATGCAGCTTGGTCACCTTGTTTGATACGTTTGGCTAAATCAACTTCCTCTTCTGGAGTAAGCAAATCCACTTTACCGATTTCTTGTAAATACTTTTCCAGAGATTGGCTCTCTCGATTGGTAATGGACTTGGTAATTTTTAACTGTCTCATCTAATTTTTATTTTGTTCGCTTTCAAAATCGATTAGTGCAAAATCGATTCCGTATGTGTAGTTGAATGTTTTTTACAAAATAGTGACCTATATAATGAGGAGCATTATATAAGAGCAAGAAAAAATTTAAACTAAAATTGGGACTTCGTGTGTTTTCTATAAAAAATGTATGAGTTTGAAACTCAATTTAGGACAAGATAAAATCAGTTTGTTCAATTCA
>JANMGN010000611.1:0-2157 GCA_031374645.1 Chitinophagales bacterium
GAAACTGAAACCTACTATGTTTTTGTTCAAATAACACCTAACAATGCAACACAAGACAAACTTAGCATAGGTTTAATCGCTTTCAATAAAGAAAAGGCTTATATCAAATTCTCTTACCAAAGATGCCAAATTATAAAGCAACTTTTACCAACTGGAGGCTTTATCATAGATAGCATCGTCAAAGAGTTAGAAACTGGTGTGTTGATTTTGATTGCAAAGTAGGTTATTTTATACCCACACCTTTTATGTTTTGTTTCTTGTATTGCTTGCAAATGCTTCTTTTCTTTTTGATAAATTGCTTCTTCCTGCCATTTTAGTAAACCATTTATTGACATCTGACATTTTAGTTTTTGTTAATATTTCTCTAACTAAATCAGCGGTTAGTGGAATACAAAACAGCGCAATACTTAACACTGAAGAATATATTCCGCCTACTGATTGATTACTTTTCATCTTAAACTTACCAAAAACTGATTCAATAATATCACTGCAACAAAGGATTGGCTTTTTAACTAAATCATTTTCTTGCTTTTCTACAGTTTGTGAAACCTCTTTCTTATTAAATTTTGAAAATTGAATTTTTAATCTATTTTTTATATCAATACATATATCTTTAACCCAATTAGTATTTACTTCTTCAGGCTTAATATTTTCTAAACTATTTATATCTAATCCATTTTTTTTGATGTTATCTTTGATGCTTTTTGTCACTTCGTTAAGTTCTTGAAGCTCTAAAAAGTATTTTTTATGCTTATCTAATATATTAAATTTTTCAATAAAACGTACCTTACCTGCATTTATAGTTTGTATATTTTGTCTAAAAATAATTCCATTATTAGTCAAAAATTGCGCTAATTCTTCTTCATTTTGAAAGACTGCACTCTTCATAATTTTTCTTATCCTTTTTTCTGCTTTTTTATTAATAAAAAAAGCCTTATTTTCCTCCAATATTTCCTCCACATTATTTATTTTGAAGCCTGTACAAATTAAATCAAAATTACCCTCAGACTCATATTCATAAATATTCTTGAGCCAAATAATCTCATTTTGAATATTAAGCCATCGAGCTTTTTTACTTAACGCAATTGGACGTAAAAACGACACATCTGTTTGTTTTACTTGTTGTGCTAAATTACCTAAATCGTGTTGTAAATCAAGCCATTGGCTATTTTCTGCCAGAGAATGTTTAATACAAATGCCAATCAAATGGCTTATATCATATGTACGAATTGTGTCCTCGTTTGAGCTGCAAAATAATTCAATTCCTCTCGATAGATCACTTCCATTATCAGAAACTATTTGATAAGGAATACCCGTCTTATTTGTTGTTTTTGTTAATCTATCAAAAATAATAGTAGCATTAAAATAATCAGATACAAATATATCTAATACACACAAATTTTCGTGATTCAATTCATAACCAAAAGTAGTTATTGTTTCCATCGTAACTCCTAAAATAAGTAAACATTTTTGATTACCTAAAGAAATACTAAAATCAATAATATAAACCCAATCACTACGTTTCTCAACTTCCATATTTAGAATTCCATAGCCTAAGCGTAAAATCCACTGACGTAAACAAGTAGCACTAACACTTTGTAGATTAAAATATGCCGCTAATTCTGCTGAAATTTTTGAAACACCTCGAAACCCAGCCTGAGTATTGACAAAAAACTCAGTCATCATTAGCATATAATCAGCAGAAAAACTGTGATTAAAAATAGGCTTACTGAATTTTTCAGGAATATTTGGTAGGGTAGTTGGAAAAGGAACTAATTGACTTTTTTTTTAGTTTCTACTATGTTTTCTAACTCAGATGAGGTTACATCAGCAGATGATTTTAACTGCAACTTAAATTCATCAATAGTTTTTTGTAACTTTTTGATAGTTTTTAGATATTGCCTTTTTTCTTTTTGATATTTTAAAGAACGCTCCTTCCATTTATCACGGCTATCTTCAAAATAATTAGCGAGGCGTATTTCAGTACTTTTATAGTCTTTTTTCATTACTTTTTTTTCTTGCAAAAATAACAAAGAATTTACATAAAACAAGGGTACTCAAAAAACAGTCATTTTAGACCAAAATCAACACACCAGTTTGAAGCACATTTTGGCTACAGTCTGCAAGACTATCAGGAGTTGGTGGAGTTTTTATGGA
>JANMGN010000619.1:0-3191 GCA_031374645.1 Chitinophagales bacterium
GGCTTTTATACTGAGGGGGGGTCTAAAAATCGCCAATCGACTAAACATAAGCACAATTATTGAAGATGCTAATTTTGAACCTTCTCCTTACCATCAATTTGTAAATGCAGTGGTAGAATTGATTAATGAAACCAAAACATCTCGCCATCTTTCTTTGCATACTAACGTAATCGAACGAACATGGCTACTCGAACAAGTCGGTAGTTTTCAAGAAATGCAAATGGAATTATAATTTATTCCGTGAATATTTCAGCGAAACGAATACTACATATCAGACACTTAATTTTTATTTAACATAACTATAATTATTAGGTAAAATATTTTACTCTAAGATGTAGAATAAGCGTTTAGTAAACGCTTATTCTAAGGTTAAAACCCTTATATAAATCTCATAGCTTTATGTTTTGCAGAATGATTGCCACTTTCTCTTATTTTTTTTAATAATTGTAAAAATTCAGCATCTTCTTTCCCATTTTTTGCTAAAAGTGTCAATGCCAAATTCCATTCCATGTCTTCGGCGATAATTTGCTTTGGCGCAGAGCGTATAAGTTCTCGATAAATATTTTCCGCTTTCGAAAATTTTTTATCTTGAAAATAACAAGTAGCAATTAACAATTGTACCTCAAAATTAGTTGGTGTAATCGTTGATAATCGTTGCAATGCTGTATCGTAATGTGTTTTAGCAATCAAAGTGGCAATAGTATCAATTTCTTTTGTTTCGCCAGCTGCACCACGATAATTTGCCAGTGAAGGGTTTTCAAAATTACCCATTGCCAATTCCACATTATTGGGTGTATTATATAGTCGAATTGCGAAAATAGAACCTACGACCAAAAGGCAAGCTGCCAAAGCGTACTTAAAATTTTGAGCTGTAAAAATAGAAACAACCTTGATTTCCTCTTTTTTCCAAGTTTTCATTTTTTCACGTAAGCGATTTTCATGCAATAGCTGCATTGCACGATGTTCCAAGCGATGTAGTTCTACTTCTTCTTGAAGTGCAATATCGCTATTTATTTTGGCTTCAAACTCCGTCTTTTCCAAGACGCTCATTCTATTCCAAAGATAATTTTCTATATGATTGTAGTTACTCATTTTTTTAAATTTGGTATTATATTTTTTAAATTGTTGCCAATTTGGCAACTGCATTATTCAAATTTTATATTTTTAAATCTGTCTTTAAAATGAAGATGCCCCAACACCAAACCTCTGTAAGTTTTTTCACACCTTGATATTGCATTTTTCACACTCTGTTCAGCGATGTTTCTTTCAGCTGCAATGTCTTTATACTTTATTTTTTTTTGTGAATATTCCGTTATTGTTTGTAAATACTTTAGGTCTAAATACTCTTGGCAATCTGGCGTAAGTTTTGCACGTACTTCATCTAAAGCCTTATTTTCTTCGCTTCGCATTAAAACTTCTTCACCGCTTTGCGACAAACCCTTGCTCATCTCTACTAAATCTGTGTCATCGCCCTTGTAGTCGTATATTTTCTTTTTTCTAAAAACCTTGTCACTAATGTAATTGGCACAAATAATCTTAAAATAAGTCATAATAGTGCTTTTTCCATTGAAATTTCCTTTCAAGAGCGCATTGTCCAAACTAATCATACATTCTTGTATGACCTCGTCGGCATCTATTCCGTGGGAATTACCTTCTCGAAGTAATCGTTCAATATTATTTTTAACATCCCTATTTTGATATAAAGAAATGTACACACGCTCATATCGTTTCGGGTCGCCACTCAGTGCGTCCTCTTGTATTGTATTTTTATTGGTAAAAAATCCTAACATATAGAAGAAAGATTGTACTTTTGATACTCTATTAAAACATCAGAATGAAAAATTTGATTTTAGGTGTTATTCGTCAACAAAAACACTATGACAAAAGTAAGATGAAATATAGAATAATCCTCTTTTTAGGCTTCTTTTTTTCTAAAAACATACAAAGTCAATCGGTACAAAGTATTGACAGTTTTTTAGAAAAATACTATAAACATAAAGTATTTACACAAAATACGATGCAAATTTGTGATAGTTTGCTCGCTTCTAAAAGTTTAGATGATGTAGCAATTAGTGCTATTTTTACGCTAAAAGGGCATGTTTTAACAAAAGGCAACCAAGATAACAAAGCGTTATTTTATTATAAAAAAGCATTGTTTTTACGAGAAAAACGATTTAAAAATGGTTCTGAACAGACGGCAAGTGCTTATCGAAATCTTGCAATTCAATACCTCAAAACAAAAGATATAATAAAAGCAAAAGTATTTTTTCAAAAAGCGAATGATATGATTGCTCTAAGCTGTGGCGAAAATTCGGAAGAACAAATTGAGCCACTAAAAGGCTTGGCTAAAATTGCTAAAATTGAGCAAAGTACGACAAAAGCTATTGTTCTTTTAGAAAAAATTGATGCACTACAACAAAGATATTTTTACCCAAAAGAAAAAAAGAAAGAAATTTGCTTAGATTTGTTACGCTATTATGTCCAAAATAAAAAGGAATATGAGCAAACCAATAATCTAATAAATCGCTTATCTGACCTTGCTGCAAGCGACCCTGACTACCTTTATTACAAAGGCATTTTCCAAATCGAAAACAACCGTTATAATGAAGCCATCTTGACTTTGAACGAAGCGCAACGCTCAATCAATGAAAAACATCTTCTTTTTTCTAAAATCTATTTCCAAAAAGCGGTAGCCTATCGTTTTTTGAACCAGCCAGAAAATGCGAATGTAGCATTAGAAAATGCTATTTATTTTATGTCCCCAAATACAAGCAATGAAATAGGAAAAATCTATCAATTGCAAGCAGATATTTTAAAAGATAAAAAAGATTTTAGAGAAGCGTTAGCATTATACTCCAAAGCTATTTTGAACCTAAACGGTATAGATAAAACCTTTTGCCAACTATCAAAAATAGACATTTTAATAGATCTAAAACAAACTACTGACGCTATTTATTTACTTAAAAAACAACATTTCCAAGAAAAAAAAGCCTTTTTTTATCAAACTAACTTCTTATTGGCAAAAGCATTTTTTCAAAATAAAGAATATCAAAAAGTTCTATTTCATTACGAAAAAATAAATACCTCTTTCGCTGATTTTTGGCAAAAAAATGAAAAAAATTACGAATTTGTCCAAGTTCAAAATGGCATTGCTGCGGTTTATGAAACTCAAAAAAATTGGGCAAAAACAG
>JANMGN010000230.1:0-1813 GCA_031374645.1 Chitinophagales bacterium
CTTCTTTTTTAGCATAGGATGTAAATTGTTTGCCATCATATTTTATAAGTCCGTCGGTGGTTCCAAACCATACATTACCTGCGGTATCTTCTACAATTTCCATAACCCTTATAAATGGATGGATTCCTTCGATTGTAATTGTTTCGAGTTTTTGCCCATCGTAACGGATAATCCCATTTCCATTTGTTCCAAACCAATAGTTCCCTTTTTTATCTTGATACATGGTTCTTACAAACTCCCTTACCATTCCATTTAAATTGGTGTGAATTTGTGGAAATGTTGTACTTTGATTTGAATTAATTGGTTGATTGCTTGTTCCATTTGCTGTTGTATTATTAACAGGTTTTTCGTTAACTTGTCCATTGCAAGAGGAGATTTGAAGTGTTAGAATAATTAAAATTAGATTTCTTGCGATGGATACTTTCTTATTTTCAAAGTTTATCATGTGGTTGGTTTTATTATTGTTGTTAACGGAATGCAGCTTTGCGAAGTGGCGAATTTGAAGCACTAAAGTTCAATTGATTTATTGCTGTTCAACTTTGCATTAATGTTTCATAGAAGCACTTCAGCCGTCATATTGCCAAACCGATGTTGGTAGCGGTTTAATATTTTTTCGGTTTTATTATTTCTTTAAGTTTCTCTTTATCGTCTTTATAAGTTTCAATTTCTCCAATGTTTTCAAGTGTAAATGAAAGCAACATGTTGTTTGAAGTGTCAATTCTGTTTTCTTGTTTTGCTTTATAGTTTCTATAAATATAAATCGGCGTTTTGAAAAATCCCCAAGGAATGCCCCACCAACCAAGTAAAGCTGTTGAAAGCATAGCGTCATTATTTTTCTTGTCTAAGCAGTCGGGGCAAGCAATTGTTGGTTCAGATCTATAAGTCGTAAAAACGATAAAACTTTTTACAGTGTGAGAAATTGTCCCATTAAGTTTTTCGTGAGTATTTCCACAAATTTGGCAAGGTAAATCTCTCAAAATTTTTGAATAGCTCTCAACCTCGTCAATTGAATATTCTTTGTTTTGTGCAAGAGCTCCTTTCAAAATGTCAGGGTTAAGATTTCTTTTCTTGATTTCGTTTTCTATAATTCCAAAAACTTCTGGTCGAAGTCCACGAGCATCCGTTGTCGCAATTCTATTGATTTCATTATCCGACATTCTTTCGTAATTTTTCTCAATATCTTTTAAGTCCATATTATAATAAAATTATGTTGTATTAGTGTCGGTTTGGTTAATGTTTTGCGGCTACAAGAAGTTGGCGATTTCGAAGCACTAAACTGTCTGCAACCACTGAACTTGATACGAAGCACAAATCTTCATGTAACCACTGCACCGCCAATTTCTTGCAGGTGCTGTTATTGGCTGCTCTTTTAATGTCATTAAGGATTAAATTTTTCAAATGAGCTTCCATTAAACTTAAATGTCCCGTTTTCAGGTGTCCCAAGCCATAAGTCGCCTTGTTTGTCCTTATACATAGAAATTAAATTCACATTATTAGAACCGTCTTTTACTAAATAATTCGTAATGTCTTTTCCGTCATATTTATATACACCTTGGCTCCAAGTTGTCAACCAAATATTTCCCTTGCTGTCTTCTACAATGTGAGAAAAATAAATGTATTTATCACCATCAAATACTTTTTCGTTTCCTATACCTTCCGTTTTTCTATATTGAAGTCTGTCGCTTTTTGTTGTCTTTTCAAAATCGAAAATATACTTGTGCCAAGTGTTACAAAGCCAAAAACTGCCTTCTTTGTCTTCAAAAATGGAACGAATACCAAAAGTGCCGCCATTAGGTGCATAGGTCAAATCGTC
>JANMGN010000623.1:0-3656 GCA_031374645.1 Chitinophagales bacterium
CGTAGTATAGCACTCGCAGAGATAGTAATAGAGTTGGATTAATTCTAATTCTTTCATTATCAGTATTTTATATGTTTGGTCACACAAAAATACTTACTTTTTTGATACTATCTCTGTTTTTATCTAACCCAATATTCGCATAATGAGCTAATTTATAGTGATGTTATGAATAGATTTGTAGATGATGAAAACTTTAATCGCCCAATATTGTATGCTATACCTACCGTTTTTGAAGAAGCAAAAAACGACGAAAGATTAAGGTCTAAATGCATGAGTTTGTTAAGTTCTATTTTTAGTGCATCTAAGAATAAAGAAGTAAAAAGTACAGCAGTAACGATTGCACTTGATTTGGCAAAAATAGAAAGCAGAAAAAGTACAGTTGAAAGTTACATCTATGAAGTATTTGCCCTAAAAATGAATGCAATTGATTTTAATGAGCAAATACATTTCAAACTAATTGAATTACTTAAATCTGAAAACAAAGATTACAGTATGTGGCTTTTACGGCTTGTAAGTAAAAGTAATGATAAAAGATATATTTCAATTATTAAGGCAGATTTTTTGAACAACTGTAAAAATGAGTATAAAAATAGAAATACTTGTTTTCATGCCAAATGCGCCTTGGCACAACTTGGCGACAAGCAGTATCAAAAAGAAGTGTTTGCTAATTTGAGTAGTATCAATAGTAAAGATTTAGTTGAATATTATTTACCAAGCGTTAGTTTTATTAGAATACCTGAAAGTTCAAATCTTTTAGTCAAGATTATGAATGACAATACTTGTAAAATGATATATGATTTTGATACAAATGAACAAGAGCCATGTTCAGCAAAAGTTATCAATACGATAGTAGAAATGACCTCTAATGTTCCACAAGAATTAAAGAAAGTAAGTAATGGTGCTTCTCCTGATAGTAAAAAAGTGGAACAGTCTAAAAAGTGGATAAACCAAAATAAAAATAAATTAAAAATGAGAACCGAAACGTATTAAAAAAAATGCTTAGAACAACGCATCTACGAAAATGCCGCCTAAACGGACGGCACATTCGCAGATGCCACCGTTAGCGGAAATAAAAACCAATTAAATGCATAAATAATTGATTAACAATATATTACAATAAAATTAAAATTTATTATCTCACAATTTAACAACTCTTAAAATGAAAAAATTATTATTCAATCTAACATTTATTTTCAGTTTTATAAACTGCAATTCAACATTGTTTGGTCAAATTAGCCCTGTTTTAGTAAATACTTCGTACCTGATAGTTGAAGGGAAAATTATTGAGCAAAGATGTATTGAGCCTTTTGATAATGGTGATATTTATACGCTTAGCACATTAAAAGTGTATAAAAAACTTAAAGGCAATTTTAAAAACCAAACAATTAATTTTTTAACATTTGGCGGACAAATAGGAAACAAGCAACAAACTTTTAGCCATGGATTTGTAGCATCCAAAGAAATGTGTGGGCTTTTTTTTCTCAATAAAAGCAACTTGATTTCAGAGGAGTATTTTTTATTGAATAATGATAGCAAAGGCTTTTTGCAATACATAGATTATAAAACCTCTCCAAAAGCATACGGATTAAATTTAGATAGGACAAATATTCCTAATACCGTTTATAAAATAATCGAAGATTTTACAGGCGAAAAACTTCATAGTTTTACAAAAACAGATTATGAAGTAAGTAATTCGCTAGAAAGCAGAAATGCGCCTTGCGTAGAATATCGTCTTATAAATCCTTCATTAACAAAAGTCATTTCAATTACGAGTACAGACGTACAAGGATTTATGCTGAATTTTGATATTGAAATTAGAAATGAAGAAGAATTTGATTACCAAAAAACAGAATTTTCAATGGAATATTCCAAGGATATATTTGGCGAATATATCGTAAATCAAAAAGATATAAATATAAAACTTAGCGATGAGTTAAGTGGATATTCCTTTCAATTAAATGATGAAACTTCCACAAAATGGCATTTGTCTATAAATAAGTTAGTTAGTTCAAGTCCTTTAAAAGTAAATAACTTTTATCAAAAACTATTTAGTGCATCGTTATTTCTGAAATCCAATGATTTAAGTAAAATTTTAGAATTAAAAGTTGATGAAAGTAAGGATTTAATGACGTATAAAATCGAAAATGGTATTTCCAAACAAATTAGTTGTTCTTTTTTTAATAAGAATATTAATGCTCCAATAACAAACTTTGTAGCACCAAATATTACAAAATTAAATGGTCTAACCACTGTTCCTAAAATTACGGCAGGTACAAGAACATTATTAACTATTGAAGGCACTAACTTTCTTACATCACCAACTTCTACAATCAAACCAGAAGTTTGGTTCACAAATGCTTATCGGGATGCACTACCCATAGAGTGGATGAAACCAAATGAAGAAGATTATAAGTCAAGAACGATGACTAAAATAGAAGTATATGTACCTACTGTTGGTACACAAGCAGAATTTGGATTTGTAGGACTTGGTGGATACTATGCAGGAACAGGAGATATTAAGGTTTATCGCCCAGCCGACAAGTTGTTTTCTAATAACAAATCTATCACGGTAAGATATGCTGCGATAAATAATGAAAAACCTAACCTTGAAGGACAACCGATTTTCCTTTCAAAGCAAAATGAAAATGGCGGTTATATTATTGCATATACAGGTAACTTTAAGAAAAAAACTGATAAAAATAGTCTGTTGTTTTCAATTGCGTTTGAAAGGGCATTGAAAAATTGGCAATGTAAGACAGGGCTTAATTTTATTGTTGATGCAACTATTGATCCTGAAAAAAATAGTAATTATGATATTTTAGTTGATATTGATAAAAGTTTACCAGTTGGAGGAGCATACGCTGTAACTGGATTTAGTAGTTATATCCAAAATGGGTGTGACATCAGTATTAACAATGGGAGTAAAAATCATCCAGAACTCACAAATGTTGATTTTTTTCAAAAAGGGAAAATTCTTTTTAATGATAATTATACTACATGGAACGCTGATGTTGATCAACTTGTGGAGCGAGTAACTCTACATGAATTAGGTCATGCGCATGGATTATATCATGTGAAAAGTGCATCTGAACTTATGTATCCAGGTGTTCCTCTTTCAAATAAAATCACAGTAGAAGCCGAGAATGCTAGTAATTATATTATCGAGCATAGTAGTATTAAAAATACTTGCAAAACATATATATTTAAGAAACATTCTTGTAAAACACCTATAATTGATTTTGAAAATGAATTAGATATAGAATTACTAATAACTGAAAAAAATATATTTATTAAAAATAAAAGTTTGATAAATATAAAAAACGTTACAATCTATGACATTAAAGGTAGCATCGTTGCTACAAACAAAATTGATAGTAATGATGATGAGGTTATACTTCCCAATAGCGTTTTTTCTAATGGGTGTTATTTTCTCCTAATTAACACGGATTTAGGTAATAAAATTTTAAAATTTGTAAATACAAATAAATAATAAAGATGAGTAAACGATTTGCATTAGCATTTGGTTTATTCATCTTCTTAACGATGAGTACCAATTGCACATATAAATATGGGCTGTACCAATCTTCAACTCAAAAAATAGTTGGCGATGTTCAATTCAATTCAATGGTTGAAGAAATACGAAATAATTTTTTCTA
>JANMGN010000625.1:0-22559 GCA_031374645.1 Chitinophagales bacterium
CGCTTTTAGGTATCGGAGCAGGACTATATTTGGTACTCAAAGATGTTATACATCCACCTAAAAAATAGAATACACAAGCAAATCATGTCGCAAATTACTTTTTTTCGTTTATTGCTTATTACCTCAGGTTTCCTCCTATTGACTTATAATGGACTAACTCTGTGTTTTCCAAACCTCGATTTATTCCAAGACTTATTTTTTGTAAGCCAATTTTTCTATGCTTTATTAGCCGTAATTAGCTTTTTTGTAAGTAAAAATTTAGTAAAACACCCTAACATGAATGTTTATTCGCAATGGATTTTACTTTTTGTACTTACAAAAATACTTTTTTCAGTAACTATTTTTGCCGCTTACAAAGTGCTGAAAAAACCGAGTTCCGACCTTTTTATCATTCCATTTTTTATAAATTACGCTGTTTATACTATTTTTTGTGTCTATTTTATGACTAAAATAGGAAAAGAAAACGATAAAGAATCAAAGTAATTTATCCAATTCGCTCGGATTCCAAAAATACTTATCAAAATCTATAATTTTATCATTTTCCACTTTTATACCTTCTTCTTCCAAAGCAATTTGCATAGATTCGGGTGGAGAGAAATGATGCCTTCCTGATAATTCTCCTTTTCTATTTACCACACGATGCGCTGGAACTTCATCGCCTTTTACACAATTATTCAACGCCCAACCGACCATACGTGATGACCCCAAATTAAGGTAATCTGCAATAGCACCATAATTAGTAACCCGTCCCTTTGGTATTAGTTTAGTTACACCATAGACCAATTCATAATAATTATTTTTACTCATTTATATTTTCATATTTTGCTTTGCGCAATTGTACAGAAGTCATACGGCTGCCATCGTGACTCCAACCTGGTGGCTGAAAAAGATAACCCAAACGCTCCTTCAAAGTCAGTCCTTTTTGAGTGACATCTTGCCAAATTATAATCCACTCATGGAAAACAATATTTACTGGACCTCTATCTTCGGGATTGGTCGTCAGACCATATACCACAGGGATTTCCTCCAATTCATCTTGAAAAGTTCCGAATATTCTATCCCAAATGATGAAAGTCATTGCCATATTTTTGTCTAAATACTCGATATTTGACCCGTGATGTACACGATGATGCGCTGGCGAAACCAAGAAAAATTCTAAAAATTTTGGTAATCTTTTCACGTACTGAGTATGTACAAAAACACCATAAATTTGTAAAGCAGAATGTATAAATATAATATCCAAAACGCTGAAACCTAAAAAAGCAATCGGCATATAGAATAAAAAACGATACATTGGCTCAAAAACGGAAGAGCGAAAACCTGTCGTAATATTGTAATGTGTAGAAGAGTGGTGCGTTACATGAACTGCCCAGAAAACACGGCAATAATGATCCGCACGATGCAGCCAATAATACATAAAGTCAATTGCCAACACCAAGCCTATCCAATAAAATGCGTTTTTTTCAAAAGAAAAAATACGATGATTATACGCAAAACCTAAGCAAAATACAGCAACCAATACACGCATACCTAAATCACAAAGCATATTGAGCGTAGTGAGATAGACGTTCGTGAGCGTTTCTTTTACAGAATAAAAATTTCTGCCTTCCAGATGACTAAAAAGCATTTCTAAACCAATCGTGATCACATACAAAGGTAGCGAAATCGCCAAAACCGTATTTTCTTTATCTTGCCCGTTATTGGTAAAAGTAGATATAAAATCTAAAATTTGATTTATATAAGTCATTGATAATTAACGTTTTATGATTTTAAAAATCATAATAAAATAAAATTTATATTGAGAAACAACAAAACCTACAAAAAATTAATTTTATAGGTTTTATTGATATATAAACGTTATAAATCGTAAATAGTTATGAAATAACAGAAACTATTGCTTCAAAAATTTCTCTTGCGCAACTATATTACTATTCTCATCTGTAATTCTAATAAAATAAACGCCAGCTTGTAGTTCGTTTATATCCAATGAAATTGGAGTAGCATTTCTACCACTAGTATTTTTACTTATCAATATTATTTGTCCACAACTGTTGATAACTTGAATAGTAGCTTCATTGATGTTTTCTCCTTCAATATTGAAGTTCAAACGCTCTTGAACAGGATTTGGATATAAATTCAAAATAGTAGAAATTTTATTGCTTACAGATACTACTTTTGAATATTCAGAAGAGCCATCACGGTCTATCATTTTCAAACGATAGTAATTTTTAGCTGTGGGATTTTTATCTACAAAAGAATAATTTTCACGACGTGCTGTTGTCCCAACCGTATTTACAGTTCCAATTATTGCCCAAGATTTACCATCTACACTTTTTTCGATTTCAAAAAGAGAAGCATTTTTTTCGCTCTCAGTAGTCCACAAAAGTTGGTTTTGTTTTTCGTTATTTTTTCTTACTTCAAAAGAAGATATCAAAATCGGGAGTGGAGTAGCTATCGTAAAAGTAATAATAACAGGTGAACCAAGACCATTGGTTGTAAAATCGTTACCAGAACCAAAACAAGTTACTCCACCAAATTTACCAGTTATACGATAAGTACAAGTGAGTGTGTAAGTACCATCTGCTAAACCTGAAATATTTACATTGGTGGTAGGATTTGCCCATATTTTATCACCAGCTCCTGAACCAGCACCGATATAGCCAAATACAACTGATCCTGATGGACCACCACCTGATACGGCATAGTCCATAAAAGCAGAACACACATCATCTCCACCATTTTGATATGTACTACCGCCACCACCTTTTAGTGACAATGTGTTTGGAGCAACTGTTCCGTGATTGGCATTTGAGGTATAATTAGATGAATTAAGTGTAACACCTTTTAGGAAATAATCAACAGTTGCAATAGCATTTGCTTTTAAGAATAAAATACAAACGAGTAAGAGTAAAATCTTTTTCATAGGTAAGATTTGTTTTAAATAAGTTAAATAGAAATAATATTTGTAAAAATAATATGTCACAAAATTAAGATAAAGTAACTTAATTATCAAGTTTATAAAACTATTTTATACATATTTATTAAATAAATTTTTATTTTTTAGCGAACGGGCGTAAGTTTATAACCTTTTTGTCGTAATAATGCTACAACGCCTTTTTCTCCGACCAAATGTCCTGCACCTACGGCATAAAACATTTTATACTTTTTGCTCATTTTTTCTATTACAGGTATCCAATTTCTGTTGCGATGAAAAAGCATAATATCATTAAAAGCATTCATTTCATCTGATGCGCCCATCACTTTAGCCAAAGCCTGTAAATCTTGACGTTTGTAAATTTTCAATAATTTTTTATATTCTTTACCACTATTTGTACCGCCATCACGCAACTCGTCCACCATCATTTGCGCCTGTACTTTGTAAGGAATACTATCAAAAACGCTGAGCTGATAACTTGCTGTTTCTAAACCACTGATTATTTTGTCTGCATCTTTTGCTCGTTGCAAAAATTCCATTTCGTAACTTGTCGTTTCTCCATTTCTCATATCGCTTGTCGTTGAGCCAGCCAAGTCAGAAATCAAAGACGGTTTTACCCGATTGACTAAACGCATAGGAATCCGCTTATTCTCAAATTTTCTTTTTACAAATTCGTAATCCTCTTCGTCCAAGAGCATATCGAGTGTAGTATCGCCTTTCATCCTCATTTTAAACATCAAGCGAAGCTGCGGTAAAAGACGCATTTCTTTTTTAAGATTAAATTCAAATGCAACATTTTCTGCTTGCCCCAAAGCCCATTTTGTACTATCCGTAATAAAAAAATCTTTTTTAGGAATAACGTGAATTGTTCCATACAAATAAGAAGCAAATTTAAGTCCGTTTCCGCTAATTCTCCACAGCAAAGAATTTTCATCACTACTTGGAGCTTGCGCTAATATTTTGTTTGATAATAAAAATAAAAAACACAAAATGTATATTTTTTTCATAACTTAAAGTAAATAATTTAATAATTGAGATGATACTCCTTAAAACACATTATAAATATAAAATTATATAATTTTTTTAATATTCAAAGGCTTAACATTATTTTTATTTTTGCGTATAAAGATAATAAATTTAATCGGTAAAAATACTGAAACTTTATGAGTAATACGAATTTACAAACGAGAAAAAATATTGATATTTCTACACACACAGGTGTTAAAGTTTTTGCTCCTGCAAGTGTTGCAAATGTAGCTTGCGGATACGATGTGTTGGGTTTTGCGTTAGAAAAACCTGGCGACGAAATCATAGTAAGATACAGCGAAATTCCTGGATTGAGAATAACCAAAATTACAGGTACAAAAAAACAACTACCACTTGAAGTAGAAAAAAATACGGCAGGTATTGCAGCTTTGCGTTTACTCGAAGCATTAGGCGAAACGACTGTTGGTATCGAAATGGAAATTCACAAAAAAATGCCTTTCGGTAGTGGCTTAGGTTCGAGTGCTGCAAGTGCTGTTGGAGGAGCGATGGCTGTAAATGAATTGTTAGGTCGTCCATTTGAAAAACGAGATTTATTAACTTTTGCTGTACAAGGTGAAAGTATCGCAAGCGGAGCAATTCACGCAGATAATGTTGCGCCTTGCTTATTGGGCGGTTTTACATTGGTACGTGATAGTCATACCTTGGATATTGCTCGACTTTTTGTTCCAAAAGGAATGTGTGCTGTCATTGTTTATCCACATATTGAGATTTTGACTTCTGAAGCACGTACTATGCTTAGTCCGACTGTTCTGTTAAAAAATATGGTACAGCAATCGGCTAATCTTGGTGCATTGGTTGTTGGTTTATACAACAGTGATTTTGAACTTATTCGCCGCTCTCTGAAAGATGTCGTGATAGAACCACAACGTTCAAAATTAATTCCTCATTTTTATGATGTTCAAAATGCTGCATTAGAAGCTGGTGCATTGGGTTGTAGTATTTCTGGTTCTGGCCCATCTATTTTTGCACTTTGTAACAATAGTTTCATTGCAGACGAAGCAGGAAAAGCAATGACTGAAATTTTTAAGAAAAATAAAATCCAATGCGAGTTATTTATTTCTCCAATAAACCAAGAAGGCGTTAGGGTAGTATAAAATATTTAATAATAATGCTTTAAAATTAATTCAAATTTGCGCTTGATAAAATTTATTTCGATTCAAACGATAATTCAATTATGAAATTATATAGTACAAAAAATACTTCCGCTTTTGTTGATTTACAAGAAGCAGTTTTTAAAGGCTTACCTGATGATAATGGGCTTTTTATGCCCGAGTATATTCCAGTATTACCAGCATCTTTTTTCAAAAACATAAAAGACTATTCACTACAAGATATTGCTTTTGAGGTTTGTAAAAACCTTTTCCAAGGCTATATCCCGGAAAATGACCTTCGTGAAATCGTTGAAAAATCTATCAATTTTCCAGCACCAGTTGTTAAGTTAGATGAAAGCACTTATGTTTTAGAACTTTTCCATGGGCCATCGCTGGCATTTAAAGATTTTGGTGCAAGATTTATGGCGCAACTCATGTCTTATTTTAATCGTGGAAACGATAAAGAATTAGTTATTCTGGTAGCAACTTCTGGAGATACGGGCGGTGCAGTTGCCTTTGGTTTCCATAATACACCTGGTATAAAAGTGGTAATCCTTTATCCAAGTGGTAAAGTAAGTATGTTACAAGAAAAACAACTAACTACTTTGGGTGGAAATATTACTGCATTAGAGATAGATGGTACATTTGATGATTGCCAAGCACTGGTAAAACAGGCATTTTTAGACCGAGAACTTACCTCTAAAATCAGATTAAGCTCTGCCAACTCTATCAATATTGCACGACTTATTCCTCAGTCTTTTTATTATATGGAAGCATATAAACAAATTGAAAATCCTGATAAAGTTGTGTTTTGTATTCCAAGTGGAAACTTTGGAAACCTTACCGCAGGGCTTTTTGCTCAAAAAATGGGCTTACCTATCCATCACTTTATTGCCGCTACTAATGCAAACGATATAGTTCCACAATATCTAAAAACAGGTAATTACGAACCAAAATCGTCTGTTCCAACCTTATCCAATGCAATGGATGTTGGCAATCCGAGTAACTTCGCACGAATATTAGACTTACATTGTTCCACGTGGAACAATGTAAAAGAGAATATTTCGGGCTACGGATTTCGTGACGATACGACAAAAGATGCTATGCGAGAAGTAAATTCTAAATATAATTATATAATAGAACCGCATGGCGCAGTAGGGTATTTAGCTTTAAAGGAGTGGCAAAAAGACAACCCTGACGCACAAGGAATTATTTTAGAAACTGCTCATGCTTCTAAGTTTATAGATGATGTAGAAGAAATATTAGGTAAAAGCATTGAGATCCCAGAACGTTTGGCTGTCCTTTCTGAAAGAGAGAAGAAGAGTATTCCAATGAATACAGAGTTTGGCAGCTTTAAAACTTGGCTTTTAAACAACTTTTAATGTTCCACGTGGAACATTTTAGTCTAAATACGTCTTAAAAAATATAAAACATAACAAACAAATGCGATGTTCCACGTGGAACATCGCATTTGTTTGTTAGAAAGATGATATATTTTATTTAAAATAATCAAAAAAAGGTTATCTTTGCATAATAATTTTTTAGTAAAAAGGTTAAAACACAATATGAATAAATTAAAAATCGGTATATCAATTGGGGACTTAAACGGCATCGGCTTAGAAGTTATCCTCAAAACGTTAGCAGATGAGCGCATTTTAAAACTATGTACTCCAGTATTATATGGTTCATCAAAGGTTATTTCTTATCATAGAAATATCGTAAACCTTCCTGATTTCCAATACAATAATGCAAAAGACCCTTCTCAAATAGAGGCGGATAAAATAAATATTGTCAATTGTTGGAACGATAATGTGAATATTACACTTGGAAAAGTAACAGAAGAAGGTGGTAGATATGCTCGTATCGCACTCGAAAGAGCAACAAAAGACCTCGTTGTAGGCGGTATTGATGGATTAGTTACAGCACCAATTCACAAAAAAGCAATGCAATTGGCAGAATTTCCTTTCACTGGTCATACGGAATATATAGCAAAAGAAGCTGGAGCAAAGGATAGTTTGATGCTTTTAGTGAGTGATGCAATGCGTGTAGGCTTAGTTACCAATCATGTTCCTATCAAAGATGTGGCTTCCAAAATTACGAAAGATAAAGTTTTGAAAAAAATAACCATGATGAGAGATACATTACGGATAGATTTTGCAAAAGAAAAACCTGTTATTGCAGTACTCGGACTTAATCCTCATGCTGGTGACGATGGTGTAATAGGAGAGGAAGATATGAATAATATCAGACCTGCAATAGAAGAAGCAAAGTTAAAAGGGATTTTAGCTTTTGGACCTTACTCCGCTGATGGCTTTTTTGGTTCTGGACAATACAATAAATTTGACGGTATTTTGGCAATGTATCACGACCAAGGATTAGTCGCTTTCAAAGCTCTTTCGTTTGGTGTAGGTGTGAATTATACCGCAGGATTGAATGTTGTTCGTACATCTCCAGACCATGGAACGGCTTATGATATTGCTGGAAAGAATGAAGCCGACCCAGCCTCTTTTAGACAAGCACTATTTTTAGCAATTGATATTGCAAAAAATCGTCAAGAACATGCAGAACTTACTTCTAATCCTTTACAGAAAAAATCTAATAGGATTATACAACAAGGAGAAGATGAAGTATTGAAAGAAGATTAAAAGCCTCATCTAAATTAAAAAAGCGTAGTAAATTTAAAAATTTACTACGCTTTTTTTAGATAAAATCTTTTTTTCTCATTACCATTAACCCATCTCGTAGAGGTAAAAGTATATTTTCTACTCGATTATCTGTATTTACTTTTTTATTAAAAGCGTCAATCAAAGCTGTTTTTGTATCCATTTTTTCGTTCAGGATTTTACCTTTCCAAAGTACATTGTCAGCAATTATCAAGCCGCCACTTCTCACTCTATCTATTACTAAATCAAAATAATTAGGATAATTTTCTTTATCTGCATCAATAAAAACTAAATCAAATTCGCCTTTTATAGTAGGAATTATATCCATAGCTTTTCCCAAATGGTATTTTACTTTATCTTCCATATTAGCTTTTTCGATGAAAGAAAGTACCAAATTTTCTTTTTCTTCATCAATATCAATTGTATGCAACACTCCATCAGGAGCTAAACCTTGTGCCATACACAAAGCAGAATATCCTGTAAATGTTCCAATGTCAATTACCACCTTCGGCTGAATCATTTTACTCAATAAAACAAGGAACTCTCCTTGCAACGCACCCGATAACATGTGCGGTTGCATCGTTCGTAAATTGGTAATCCGTTCTAATTCTTGCAAAACTTCCGATACATTTGTAGTATGTTGTTCGCAATAATTTTCAATTAATTCATTCATATTTTCAAAAAAATTAAGAAATATTTAGCAAAATAAAGGTATTCAAAGCGCACAAAATTACGTCTATATAAGGTATATTTTACTATAAAAATAAATTAAAATGAAAAGAAGTTTTTACTACATCGGAATTATAATTTTTTTATTTGCTTGTAAATCAAGTGAAGTTGTCAAAGGGGAGCGCAACGAAGTAGAATCTTGCAACACGCCAAATTTTGCTTTTCAAGGTGGCGAAAAGTTAACTTATAAACTCTACTATAATGTTAGCGCTGTTTGGATTGCAGCAGGAGAAGTAACTTTTGAAGTCGAAGATATTGGCTCGCAATTTCATATAACTGCACGAGGAAGAACGTATGAAAGTTATGACAAATTTTTTAACGTAAATGATACTTACGAAGCATACTTAGATAAGAAAACAATGTTGCCATTGACTTCTATTAGAGAAGTACACGAAGGTAAATATAATTTATATGATAAAATAATATTTAATCAAAAAGAACACACAGCTGTTTCACTTCGAGGAAATACACCCGAAGACGCTTCAAAAAGTGAGTACACCGTAGAAACTTGTATGCACGATATTATTTCAATCATTTATTTTTCAAGAAATGTAGATTTTAAAAACCTAACAAAAGGCTCTTATTTTCCAATTTCTATTTTTATGGATAAACAAGCACATCCTTTACAAGTGATGTATAAAGGAGGCGAAGCGAAAGTGAATGTAAAAGGTTTGGGCAAATTTGATACGCAACTTTTTGCTCCACAAACTATAAGCGGAAAAACTTTTAAAGAAAATACTGAAATAAACGTTTGGGTAAGTGACGACAATAATCGTATGCCACTTATAATAGAATCTCCACTTTCTGTCGGTCACGTAAAAGCATTGTTATCGAGTTATACAGGTTTAAAAAATGAAACAACTTCAAAAGTGAAATAACTTAGTAACGGAAAAATAATAAGTTGGTGAATTTTGGTTTTAGATTTTGTTGATAAATAGTTTATTTTTAAGAAGGATAGCACCGCTATCTGACGAGAAAATAAAAGATTTAGCGGCAAAAGATTTAGCAAAAACTGCAAGTTATTATTTGCCCGTTACTTAATATTAGTGTAACGAATTATCTATCTTTGCGTTTTAAAATAATAAAAAAACAATGCACGAACTTTCAAAATATATAGACCACACCAATTTAAAACCGACTACAAACAATGCCGAGATAGAGCAACTTTGTAAAGAAGCAATCGCTCATCAGTTCAAAGCGGTTTGCATTCCTCCTTATTATGTCAATCTTGCAAGTGAATTGTTAGAAAATACAAGCGTGAAAGTAGCGACTGTTATTGGTTTTCCGATGGGCTACTCCTCAATTGCTGCAAAAGTGGAGGAAGGAAAGGTGGCTATACAAAATGGTGCAGCTGAGTTAGATGTTGTCGTAAATTTGGCAGCTGTGAAAAATGAGCGTTGGAACTATGTGCAAAACGAGTTGGATATTATGACTACGGTTTGTCATTTGCATGATAAAAAAATAAAAATTATTTTTGAAACAGGACTTTTAACAGAAAATGAAATAAAACGACTTTGTGAAATTTCAACTGTAATTGGAGCTGATTTTGTAAAAACATCTACTGGAATAAATGGTAACGGCGCAACCGTAGAAGTCATAAAATTAATGCGTGAAAATTTACCCGCACATATTGAAATAAAAGCGTCAGGTGGAATCAAAACCAAAGAAGCTGCCGAAGCAATGATTAGCGCAGGTGCAACTCGAATTGGAACTTCTGCTGGTGTAGATATAGTGAGCTGAAATCAATTTTCATTTTGACAAATCAATTATGGTAAATCAATTTTATAATTTTTTACGAACTGTTTTTGTAAAACAACATTACAAAATAAAAAACTTTTCGCCAGCACTTAATCGTGATCTTACGATAGAAGTTTTATTACCGCCTCGTTTTCGCTCTGCTAAAAATTATCCATTGATTATTTTTAATGATGGGCAAGATTTCCCCGCCTTGAATATCGCACAAACGCTAAAAGATTTGTACAAGCAAGATGCAATTCAAGAAGCAATTATTGTAGGTGTTTATTGCAATGAAAATCGTTTGTACGAATATGGAACACTCGAAGCTAATCATTATAAAGGTTACGGAAATCGTGCTTTTCAATACAACCAATTTATTACGAGCGAGTTAATTCCTTTTTTGCAATCGAAATATAAAATAAAAAAAGACAAAATAAGTATTGCAGGTTTTTCATTGGGCGCACTTTCTGCATTGGATATTGCTTGGCATAATTCTACTGTTTTTCAAAAAGTTGGTATTTTTTCAGCTTCTTTATGGTGGCGAAGTAAACCTTTTGATAAAGAAAAACCTGATGCAGATAGGGTTATGATAGAAACGCTCTCTCATGGACCAAAACGAGATGGACTTCAATTTTGGTTTCAAGTAGGTACAAATGACGAAACTGACGACCGAAATAATAATGGCATAATCGATGCAATTGACGATACAAAAGATGCTATCGAAACGTTGCTCGGTATTGGTTACTCCTTAGAAGATATTCGTTACACAGAAATAGAAGGTGGCGAACACAATACAAAAACTTGGGGCTATGCTATATCTGAGTTTTTGCTTTGGGCAATTGGAAAATAAAATAAATAAAAACAAAAAATGGAAGATTGGGAATTAGATTTTGAATGGCTAAAAGTCAGACATTATGTGAGAGATAGTATGAAACGAGACGAATTGCCAGACCTTAATGCAGTTCTCTTTTTGATGGGCATACAAGAGTATGGTCGTGTAAAACCAAATTTTACAAAAGAAGAAAAACAAGATTTGATGCACATAGCGGTTTGCCGTTTATTGCATAGTGACGGATATTTTGATTTTGTCGGTCGTGATGCTGATGGTTGGCCTCACTGGAAACAGATAGTAGCAATGGACTTAAAAGGTATTGATTCGCAAGAGCGTTTTTTGAAAGAAAAATTAATTCAATATTTTAAAGAAGAAGAACGTATTTAAAATAATTTTTGTATTTTTGTAAGTAGAAAACAAACTATTAAAAGTCAATGTATTATCAAATATTTATTTGGTTTAAATAAGTAAATTAAAAATTTATAAAAATTTGCTTTTTAGTATTTTATAAATATAAATTATACTTTTTTGACTTTTATTTCATTCACTTACTTAATTGAGCTAAAATAATCTACATTTTTACAACGATAAAAAAATGTAGATTATTTTTATACGCCTAAGTACAAACATACACTCCTTTCACGATGGTACGAGAATGGATCAAAGATTATTTTTACCACACAGCCACCGAACGTAAAGGTATGGCAGTGCTTGGTTTTTGCACAGTTTTTTTTATGCTTGTGCCTTACGCCTTTCCTTATTTTATCAAAGACCAAAACAAATTAGATATTGTTGCGCTAAATGCAGAGGCAGCAAAAATTAGAAGAACTCAGCCACAAACTACTTCCGAAGATGGCAGTGAAATCGAAAAAGATTTTTCTAACTACAAACCATTCCCGTTCAATCCGAATACCGCTACGCAAAAAGATTTTGCACAACTTGGGCTTTCTGAAAAAGTTACCAATACCATTTTACACTATCGTGAAAAAGGTGGAAAATTTTATAAGCCAGAAAGTTTCAAAAAAATATGGGGCTTGAAAGAAGCTGACTATAATCGATTGAAAGATTACATCAATTTAGAATCAGTCAGTTATACAAAAAAATATGACAACTATCAGAAAAAAGAAATAGAAGAAGTTGTCGTAGAATATAACAATTTTGATCCAAATTTAGCAAGTATAGATGATTTGCTCAAAGTCGGAATACCTAAAAAAACGGCTTATATGATTACGCATTACCGTGAAAAAGGTGGAAAATTTCGTAAAAAAGAAGACTTAAAAAAGATTTACGGAATGCCAGAAGATGTTTATGCTAAGTTGGAAAATTATATCATAATACCTACAAACGCTGTTGTTGCGTCGAGTGTTGTGGATAAAAATACTAATCCAAGTACAAGTACGAATACTTCGCCCACAAATCAAGCAATACCAAATGCTTACAATAATACGCCACAGAAAAAATTTGCGCCAGCGACACCCATAAATATTGACATCAATAAATCAACGATGGAAGATTGGACAAAACTCAACGGAATTGGACCAAGCTATGCAAAACGCATCGTTACTTATAGAGATAAACTCGGAGGTTTTTGTAACGTAGAACAAGTGAAAGAAACTTTTGGTTTGCCAGATAGCACCTTTCAAAAAATAAAAACGCAATTGAGCATTTCGCCTATTTTGAAAAAAATAAATGTGAACGTAACCACAGTAGAAGAACTAAAACTACATCCGTACCTAAAATGGAATCAGGTAAATATCATTACAAATTATAGAGCGCAACATGGTGGTAAAATTGCAAATTTTGAAGAATTGAAAAAAATACAAGGGCTTCCATCTGACGTTCTTGAAAAGATGAAACCTTATTTAGAATTTTAATTAAACAAAAAAAGCGTATTTTTCTATGAAAAATACGCTTTTTTTGTTTATTTTCTAATTTTTTTCATCATTTCAGCATCTCCACGAGAATCATCATCGCCTCGTTCTTCTAACTTATCAACAATAAGATTATAATTTTCGTCATCTCTATTTTGGCTCAATTTAAAAGTCACTTCGATACTCGTAACTTTTAACTCCACTCCATAAACGCCTCGAAGCTCTCTGTTCACAAATTTTTCTTCCATATTTTCCATTCGCCCTTTACTATGCGTAAGCTCATAATGATCTACCAATGTCTTCACAGCATGTCGCATTTCTTCGCCTTCCAACAAACGAACTTTGCCGTAAACGTGCGCCACCATGTAATTCCAAGTAGAAACATTTTGATGATTGTACCAATCAGAACTAATGAAAGTATGCGCTCCTTGAAAAATTGCCAATACTTCATTTTGTTCAGTAATTTCTTTCCACTGCTCATTTGCTTTTGATATATGTCCCAAAAGTATATCTTCGCCAGCTTCATTTTTCGCCAACATCAGCGGAATATGAGTAGCCCAAAGGCGACCTTTTACTTGTGAAATCAATGACGCAAAAGTATTTTTTTTCAAAAAATCTTGTATTTGCGTAATATCTTCTATCTTAAATTGCTTCGGTGCAAACATTTTTTTTAGTTTTATTTTACCACAAAAGTAACACCTTTTTTAAGAAAAGCAAAATATAAATATTTTTATTATCTTTGTGTATTCATAATTTTTCAGGATGAAATCAACCCTATACGCCTACTAAAAATAAGATTTTCCATGCTTTTTGCTAACGACGAAAAAGAACAAGATAGCACTTTTAAAAAACGCCCTATTGACGAAGCCGCATCAAGTACACCCTTGATGAAGCAATATTTTCAGGTAAAATCAAAATATCCTGATGCGATTTTGTTGTTTAGAGTAGGCGATTTTTACGAAACTTTTGGCGAAGATGCCATCAAAGCATCTAAAATTTTAGGTATTGTATTGACACGTCGAAACAATGGTGGCGTTGATTTGGAACTCGCAGGTTTTCCATTTCATAGTGTTGATGTGTATTTACCTCGCTTGGTTCGGGCGGGCTATCGTGTAGCGATTTGTGAGCAATTGGAAAAACCAAGTCCTTTAAAAAAACTCGTTCGCCGTGGTGTGACCGAGGTAATTACGCCTGGTGTTACGACCGATGATAAACTACTTGATATTAATAAAAATAATTATTTGGCAAGTATTTTTACAGGTAAAAAAGAACAAATAGGCATCGCATTATTGGATATTTCTACGGGCGAATTTATGGTTTCAGAAGGCGACTGGGCTTATATTGATAAAATTTTACAGAGCTTTTTACCGTCAGAAATTATTTTTCAGAAAAGTAGAAAAAGCGAGTTTGAAATGCGTTATGGCGATAAATTTTATATTTATACGCTTGATGAATGGGTTTTTACAGAAGATTTTGCCAAAGAAAAATTGTTACAACACTTTGACGTTCAGTCACTTAAAGGTTTTGGAATAGAAGGAATGGAAGTCGCTTGTGTGGCGGCAGGTGCAGCTTTGCATTATTTAGCAACAACCGAAAATACGAATTTAAAACATATTTTAAGTGTTAGTAAAATACAAGCTGACCATTATGTTGGCTTGGATAGGTTCACAATTCGTAACCTCGAATTGATTTCGAGTAACCACGAACAAGGTACTTCGCTCATAGAAGTAATGGACAAAACTATCTCGCCAATGGGCGCACGTTTGTTGCGAAAATGGGTTTTACTTCCGCTAAAAAGTGTAAAAAGTGTAGAAGAACGCCTCGAAATGGTGGCGTTTTTTATACAAGAAAATGACCTAAAAAATGAACTCGAAAACCATATTCGTTTGATTGGCGACTTGGAACGTTTGATTTCAAAAGTGCCTTTGGGCAAAGTTAATCCACGAGAAGTTGGACAAATAAAAAAGGCTTTGTTGGCTATTTCAGACATCAAATTGCAACTTCAAAATACACCAAACGATGCACTCAAACGTCTTTCAGATGGTTTGAATCCTTGCAAAATTTTAACAGAAGTCATTGATAAACAGTTAGTTGAAGATGCTCCTTTAAATTTGACCAAAGGAAATGTCATTGCAAATGGTGCTGATGCAGAGCTGGACGATTACCGTCATGTTGTAGCTAATGCAAAAGAATTGTTGCTCGATATTCAGACGAAAGAAAGTGTGCGTACGGGCATACAAAATCTAAAAATTGGTTTCAATAATGTATTTGGTTATTACCTCGAAGTAACCAATAAATACAAAGATAGATTTGTGATTCCGCCAGATTGGATTCGTAAACAAACGATGACGAGTGGCGAGCGTTACATCACGCCCGAATTGAAAGAATTAGAGAGTAAAATTTTAGGTGCTGAAGAAAAAATTGCTGCACTCGAAGAACGTTTGTTTCAAAATTTGGTGGCTTGTGTGGCGGAGTACATTCAGCCAATTCAGCATAATGCACAGCTTGTTGCACGTATAGATTGTTTGCTGTCTTTTGCAAAAATAGCTCAAAAAAATAATTATTGTCGTCCTGAAATAAATGATTCTTTGAGCATTGATATTAAAGATGGACGACACCCTGTGATAGAACAAAATTTGCCGATTGGGGAGCAGTTTGTGCCGAATGATGTTTTTTTAGACAACGAAAATCAACAAGTTTTGATGATTACGGGCCCAAACATGGCTGGAAAATCTGCCTTTTTGCGACAATCTGCCTTGATTTGTTTGATGGCACAGATGGGAAGTTATGTTCCTGCGAGTTCGGCGAAAATTGGTTATTTGGATAAAGTTTTTACACGTGTAGGTGCGAGCGATAATATTTCGAGTGGAGAATCTACTTTTATGGTAGAAATGAACGAAACGGCAAGTATTATGAACAACGTGAGCGAACGAAGTTTGATTTTATTAGACGAAATTGGTCGTGGAACAAGCACTTATGACGGAATTTCTATTGCTTGGTCGGTAGCGGAATATTTGCACGATAATGGAATTGCTGCGCCCAAAACCCTTTTTGCAACGCATTATCACGAGTTGAGTGAGTTGTCTGAAAAATTTCCACGCATCAAAAATTTTACAGTTTCTGTAAAAGAAATTGGGCAAAAAATAATTTTTCTTCGCAAAATGATAGAAGGGAGTAGCCAACATTCTTTTGGTATTCACGTGGCGAGAATGGCTGGTATGCCTAAAAGTATCGTAGAAAGAGCAAATCAAATTTTACTACAACTCGAAGAAAAACACATAACTGACGGCGGAGAAGTATCTGATAATCAGCCAGTTAAAAATATCTTGAAGCAAGTGGAACAGCCCATGCAACTCAAAATTTTTGAAACAATAGATCCTCGTATGGAAAAAGTAAAATCTATTTTGCAAGACATAGATTTGAACACTATGACCCCGATAGAAACGATGATGAAGTTGAATGAGTTGAAAAAGTTAGTGAAGGATTAGTTTTGGAATAAAAAAAGTGCGTTTTGAATTAACTTCAAAACGCACTTTTTAATTTATTCACTCAAAATTTTCGTCAATAAGGCTGTTGTTGATTTTGGTTCGGCTTGCCCTTTGGAGAGTTTCATTGCCTCGCCCATAAAAAATCCGATTAAACCTTTTTTTCCTTTTTTGTATTCTATTACTTTTTCGGGAAAACAAGCGATTGTTTCTCTACAAATTTTTTCTAAAAAATCATCATCGTTATTTTGTAAAAGTTGTAACCGTTCAGCAATTTGCAAAGGTGTTTCGTTTGTTTCTTTCACGAGTTCTGGAAAAATACGTTGATAAGCAATTGCGTTGGCGACTTTTCCATTTTCTATCAGTGCTATAAAATCATTTAACCGTTCAAAAGAAATATTGAAATGGTTGATTTCAATATTTTGCTCTGCGATATATGGTTTTATTTTATTTATCAATAAATTTGCAGCTGCTTTTTTGTTCGTTGTTTTTTCACAAAAAGCGATATAAAACAAAGCAATATTTTTTTCCTCCGTCAGCGTATAAGCATCTTGTAGATTTAAACCAAATTCATTGGCGAATTTTTTGAACAAAACATTCGGTAAAATTGGTAATTCTGCTCGTATGTTTTCCAGATTTTTTTGCGTTACCAAAATTGGCGGCAAGTCAGGTTCTGGGAAATAACGATAATCATTTGCGTCTTCTTTATCTCGCAAAGGCGAAGTAACGCCAGTTGCAGGGTCAAAGTTCAAGGTCTGACGTGTGATTTTTCCACCATTTTCCAAAATATCTATTTGACGTTTAAATTCGTATTCGATAGCTCGTTTTGCAAAACGCATAGAATTCATATTTTTGACTTCGCAACGTTCGCCATATTCCAAAGCTCCTTTTTTCCGAACAGAAATATTGCAATCGCAACGCAAAGAACCTTCCTCCATATTGCCGTCAGATATTTCTAAATAACGAGCCAGTTGCCTGATATTGTTCATAAAAGTAGCGACTTCTTCTGCGGAGCGGAAATCTGGTTCTGTTACGATTTCTAATAATGGCGTTCCTGCACGGTTCAAATCTATCAACGAAAAATGCTCATGCTGATCATGTATGGATTTTCCAGCGTCTTCTTCGATGTGTATATGGTGTAATCGTATATTTTTTTCTTCGTTATTTACATTCAAAGTAATATTTCCGCCGATACAAATTGGTTTTCTATCTTGCGTGATTTGGTAGCCTTTTGGCAAATCAGCATAAAAATAATTTTTACGGTCAAAAAAGCTTTTTTCACTAATCTCACAATCCAATGCCAGTCCTAAACGGACAGCAAACTCTACTTGCTTTTTGTTCAATTTGGGCAAAGTTCCTGGATGCCCAAGCGAAATTGCACTAACTTGAGTATTCGGCGACTGACCAAAACTAATGTCATCGCTACAAAATGCTTTTGTTTTTGTAGCAAGTTGAAGGTGAGCTTCCAAACCAATTACCAATTCGTAATCGTCGTAAATATTTTTTTCCATAAAATTATCCTACTTATTTTACTGTTGCGGAACCCATGACAAAACTACACCCTTGTCTTGCAAAGCACGAGTTAATAGTTTTGCTTCTTTTACAGCGTACAAAACCATATCACGAGCAGCTTCGGCATCTTGTTTGCCATAAGTAACAAAAGCATCTCTTTTTGAAGCGACCATCGTATCTAAACGACCATGAAAGTCAGATTTGTAGCTTGAAAACGCATTTTCAGCACGATTAAGCTCAGAAAGCGCATTGCGAACTTTCATAGAAGTAGAATCTACCATAGAAGTTTTTCCACTAATTTGGTTCGCTCTTTCCAAATCATGCAATAAATCTCTCAATCCTTTTTGATAAATGACCAACTCAGGCATTGCTTTATCGCCTTGAACTTCCATTTTTTTCATTTCTTGATAAGCGGGAGTTGCCAAAGCAACTTCGTCTGCCTTATTGGTATTGTTTTGTTTGCACGAAGCAAAAAGTAAAACGCCTGCGGCGAAAGGGAGTAAAATGTATTTCATTTTAATTTTTAAATATTTAAAAAATGGTATTTTATAATAAATGTAAAAAATAATAATGTAAAAAAACCATACCAATTTTGGCTTTTACCTTCAAAAAGTATTTTTCATAGTGTCTTTATAGCGCCAAATATACCTCGAAACAATACTTCTATATGGTCGCCAAGTTTCAGCAATTTGTTCCATTTCTTTTTTTAGGTTTTTTATATTTTCTTTATCGAGGTCGTAAAGCATATACATTCCTTGTTGGATTCCGAGGTCATCTACGGGAAGCACATCTTGTCTTCCGAGTGTGAACATCAAAATCATTTGTACTGTCCATTTTCCAACTCCTTTTATTTCTGAAAGTAATTTTATGATTTCGTCATCACTCAAAATGCTCCAGTCTTGCTCTGAAAGTCCTTTTTCTTCCCAAAAAATAGCGGTATTTTTGATATAATTTGCTTTTTGATAAGAAAGCCCTATACCTCGCATTTCCTCCAAATCAAGTGCCGCAACAAACTCTGGATAAGGATATTTATCAGGAAAAAGTGTTAAAAAACGATTGTGAATAGTATCTGCTGCCTTAACAGAAAGCTGTTGCGACACGATAGATTCTATCAAACTGAAATATACATCGTTTGATTTTAGTTCTGGCAAAGTTACAGCGTCTATCAAATGCACTAATTTAGGATCTTTTTCTTTGAGGTATTTTTTTATTTCTTCTGTCATTTAAGTATCAAGACTAAACTAATATTTTTAAATCAGGTTCTACTAATTCTAATCTTGCTTTGCTACTCATGATTAAATCTTTGCTATAATACTCTAAAAAGGAGTTTCTTTTCGCCAGTGCTTCCGAAAAAAGTAAGGTATCTACCGCAATTTGATTAAAAGTATTAATGTTATTTTTTTTACAAAAATGATGCAAAACAACTATCCAATAATGTGTAATTGTTTCGTGATAACCACTTGATTCTGAGTTAATTGTACCGACCGTTTCATTAAAACGGATAACTCTTTTTTTCATTTCCACATAAGCATTTTCTTTGTGTAAAATACACATTTTCATACCAGCCAAGAGATGTGCTTCATGTGACCAATCGTCTTTGTCAAGTGTACAATTTTCAAAAGCGGCAACCAACTTTTCCGCTTCTTCTATCGGATATTGAAATAACATAGCTTAATCTTTTACACGGTTCAAACCCAAAGCACGTATCAGCAAATTGGGCAAAGGTTTTTCTGGATTTCTTTTTGTCAAATCCAAATACCAACCTATTTTTTTCAAAATCGGAATTTTGTGCGTTTCCACAAATTCTATCAATGTGCCATCAGGGTCTTCGATATAGGTAAAATGCCCTGCGGCTTCTCCCATATCAAAACTGTTGGCACTGTCTACCGTAAAATTATGACCTTTGCTTTCACACAATTGTTTCATTTCAGCCATACCATTAATGTCAAAACACAGGTGTATGAAACCTAAATCGCCCCAAAAACGTCCTTCAAATATTTTTTTTGGTGTTCTATCCAATGCTTGTACCAATTCAATAACGCTTTCTCCTAACAATCGGCTGAACGCACCTGTACGAGGTTGGGAATGTTTTAGCAAAACACGACGATATTCTTTTTCTCCACTTGCCAAACTTTTAAAATCATCAAATTTACCTTTTTCATCATATATAACAGTATCATAACCCAATATTTCTGCATAAAAACGCATTGACTTTTCCATATCTGTCACACCAATCATTGCACCGTAAGGTCCTCCATTTAGTCCGTTAGCATTACGAAACCAATTTATTGCGCCTACAATTTGAAAAATATTATTATACGGATCTGTAATGAAATAGGTAGGTTCTCCATTAGGCATTTCGCTTGTTGGGCTAACTTTAAAATTTTGTGCTGTATGTTCAGCGTGTGATTGCACAACATTTTTACTTTTTATTTTTGCTACAAAAGTTCCTAAATCGCCCAATTGTATTTCAAAATTAGGAGCTTGCGGTGTACGGCTTGTGTATTGCCAAATCTCAAATCCACCGCCACCATTTCCATTTATTGCTAAAACTGCATGACGGTCGTGCGGTTTTCCTCCTGTATATGGCAGCATGAGCGCAGCAGTAGCTGCTTCGTCAAAAATAGGAATATCCATTCCGAAAGCTTTTCTATACCATTTCCACGCTTCATATACATTGGGTATGCCGACACCTACTTGTTGTATGCCTGCAATCATTGGTTTTGTTATCATTTTTATGATTTTATATTATCTATTTATCTATTATTTTTTAGAAAATCGGGTAATTGTCTTAATGCAGCAAGCTCTTTGTATGATTCTCGTACTTCTTTTGCAGGGTAACCAAAATATGTTTTACCTGTTTCTAAGTCTTTTGAAATACCAGATTTTGCTAAAACAGTTACATTATCTCCAATTTTTAAGCGTTGAGCAATACCTACTTGTCCATAAAGGACTACATTGTCGCCAACAATTGTTTTTCCACCAATACCTACTTGCGCTGCAAAAAGGCAATTTTTCCCTACGACTACGCCATGTCCAATATGACATTGTGCATCTATTTTAGAACCTTCGCCAATGATGGTATCGCCAGAAACGCCTTTTGCAATGGTACAACCTGCGCCTATTTCTACATTTTTTTCTAAAATTACTCGACCAATCGAACGCCATTTGTGGAAGCCTTCATTGTCTTTTTTGTAATAAAAAGCATCTCCACCAATAATTACATTGGATTGAATTATTACGTTTTCGCCTATTTCAGAAAATTCGCCAATTGTTGTATTCGCTTGAATATGAGCATTTTGTGCTATTTTTACGTGATGTCCAATGACCACATTAGGTTCAATAATGGCAGTTGGATGTATTTCCGCACTTTCAGAAATGCTTGCAGAAAGTGGAAAATGTGGTCGAAAATGTAACGCCAATTGATTGTAAGCATCAAAGGGTTTTTCGTGCAGAAGCAACACTTTTCCTTCAGGGCATTCACATTCTTCGTTCAAAATAATAAAAGTCGCAGCTGATTTTAAGCTTTTATCAAAGTATTTTTTTACATCAACAAAAGTAATATCGCCAGGAGTAACTTTATTTATTTCATTCAGACCATTGGCGAAAAGCGTTTTATCGCCAATAATAGTCGCTCCAATTTGTTCAGCGATATTTGAAATAAGTATAGGTTGGGCAAATTGCATTTTATGTTATTTTAGGCAAAAGTAAATATTTATTTTAGATTTTTAGTTTTTTCAAAGCAATCCGTCGTCAGCGAAGCTAAAATATTGGTAGTCGCTTAGTATAAGGTGGTCAAAAATATTGATGTCTAATATTTTTCCGCCTTCGGTAAGTTTTTTCGTAATGTTTATATCTTCTTGACTTGGGCGTAAATTTCCCGAAGGATGATTGTGAGCCAAAATGATACTACTCGATTGTAGTTCTAAAGCTCGTTTAAAAACTAATTTGGGATCAACGACTGTTCCTGCAATACCGCCTTTGCTCAAATTTTCACAAACTAAAACCCGATTTGCTCGATTGAGATGTATTATCCAAAATTCTTCGTGCTGTAAATCTTGAAAATACGGACGCAACACTTCAAAAGCGGATTGACTACTTCCTATTGTAATGACTTCTTTACGCTCTGTTTCTTTGCGGCGACGACCAAGTTCGAGCGCAGCAGCAATAGAAATCGCTTTTGCTTCGCCAATGCCGTTGTATTTTTGTAGGTCAGTCAAAGAGGTAATTCCTAAGCGATAAAGGTCATTATTGTGGTCAGCTAAAATGCGCTTTGATAAATCTACAGCAGACTCTTTACGGCTACCAGAACCTATCAAAATAGCGATAAGTTCAGCATCACTCAAAGCATTTTTTCCTTTCAATAACATTTTTTCTCTCGGACGGTCGTCTTCCGCCCATGTTGTAATTGGAGTGGACATAGTATCTTTTTTTTGAAATGTTACTTTATAATTTCTTTCAAATAAGGTATTTTATTTAATACGTAAATAATTAAGGTAGAGAGCACTGTAATTAAAAAAGTAAAAAGTAAGACACCAGCTGCTGGATGTATATCTGCATTAAAGAAATGCTCTGCTGTGTTTTGAATACCAAATAAGTATTTATTTTTAAAAATATCTATCAACAAAACATGAACCAAATAAACACCAAAGCTAAT
>JANMGN010000638.1:0-9011 GCA_031374645.1 Chitinophagales bacterium
CTTACATTTCTCTCAGGAACAGCTATGAAAAAATGTTTAATAGTTACAATCTATTGAATACCTTCCTGTTTTACCTAATTATTCATAAATTTTAATTATTTTGCTAAACAAAAAAAAATAAGTTTTGTTACACACGTGTATCAAAAAAAACTATAAATATTTTTAATGAAAAAAGTAATCGTAATAGGTTCTGGTTTCGCAGGACTTTCAGCAGCAACGCACTTAGCAAATAAAGGGTACGATGTTACAATATTAGAGAAAAATGATAGTGCGGGCGGAAGAGCAAGAAAGTTTGAAAAAGATGGTTTTGTGTTTGATATGGGACCAAGTTGGTACTGGATGCCTGACGTTTTTGACCAATATTTTGAATTCTTTGGCAAAAAAGTAAGCGATTATTACGATTTGAAACGACTTAATCCTTCTTATTCTGTTTTTTATGGTAAAAATGACGAACTGAAAATACCAGCAAAAATGAACGAACTCGAAGCTATGTTCGAGCGAGTAGAGCCTGGAAGTAGCGCAAATTTAAAGACATTTTTAGCAGAAGCAAAATATAAATACGAAGTAGGTATAGGAGAATTTGTTCATAAGCCAAGTACCTCTATTTGGGAATTTGCAGATTGGCGAGTGATAAAAAGTCTGTTTCGTCTGCAAATGTTTAGTTCGATTTCAAAACACATTCGTTCGCTTTTTAAAAGTGAAAAATTGATACAATTGCTGGAGTTTCCTGTATTATTTTTAGGAGCGACACCACAAAACACGCCTGCACTTTATAGCCTGATGAATTATGCAGATATGACACTCGGAACTTGGTATCCGATGGGCGGTATGCACAAAATTATCGAAGGAATGGTCAGTTTGGCAAAAGAAAAAGGTGTGAAAATCGTACTCAATCAAAATGTTACTCAGATTTTGACAGAAGGTAAAAAAGTGACAAAAGTAGTTGCGCAAAACGCTGAATATGAGGCAGATATAGTCGTTAGTGGCGCGGATTACCATCATACGGAACAAATGCTTTTGGCTGAAAAAGATAGAAATTACAGTAAAAAATATTGGGACAAGCGAGTAATGGCACCATCTTCTTTGTTGTTTTATATTGGTCTTAATAAGCGTTTGAAAAATTTACAACACCATAATTTGTTTTTTGATCAAGATTTTAACCTACACGCAGCAGAAATTTATGAAACGCCGAAATGGCCTACAAAGCCTTTGTTTTATGCTTCTGTGCCAAGCATGACCGACCCAAGTGTTGCACCCGAAGGCTCAGAAAATTTATTTTTACTCGTGCCACTTGCGCCAGGATTGGAAGATAGCGATGCAGAACGAGAGCGTTATTTTCATCTTATAATGGATAGATTGGAAGATTTGTCGGGACAAGAAATTCGCTCATCGGTGGTGTACAAGCGTTCTTTTGCCATGGATGATTTCAAGTCGGAGTACAACTCTTTCAAGGGAAATGCTTATGGTTTGGCTAATACCTTGTTGCAAACAGCATTTTTGAAACCACGTATTCGCAGTAAAAAAATTGAAAATCTTTTTTATACAGGACAATTGACCGTGCCTGGACCAGGTGTCCCACCAAGTTTGATTTCGGGCGAAGTGGTCGCTAATCTTATCAGTGAACAATTAACAAATAATAGCTAACAATACCAGCGCAATATTAATGAATAATTAAAAATTAAAAATGAATAATACCAATCGTAAATTATTCATTATTCATTATTCATTATTAATTTTTTATAAAAATGATGTCACTTTATACAAATACCTGCATGGAATGTAGCGAAATTATCACAAAACGCTATTCTACTTCTTTTTCGTTGGGCATACGCTCTTTCGACAAGTCGTTGCGTCCGCCAATTTACGCAGTGTATGGTTTTGTTCGTTTTGCAGACGAAATCGTAGATACATTTCATGAGCACGACAAAAAAACATTGTTGGATAGGTTTCGCAAGGAAACATATCAGGCGATTGAGGAAAAAATTAGCTTGAATCCAGTGCTACATTCTTTCCAAAAAGTAGTGAACGATTACCAAATTGACCATGCGCTCATAGATGCGTTTTTGGATAGTATGGAGATGGATTTGTACCATAATCGTTACGAAGATAGTCTTTACAGTACCTATATATATGGTAGTGCTGAGGTCGTTGGTCTGATGTGTTTGAAAGTTTTTGTGAAAGGCGACCAAGCGGAATACGAGCGTTTGCGTCCGTTTGCTTGCAAATTAGGCTCAGCGTTTCAAAAAATCAACTTTTTGCGTGATATGAAATCTGATTTCGATGAGCGTGGTAGAGTTTATTTCCCTGGCGTAGATTTTTTACATTTTGATAACCGACAAAAAGAAATCATAGAAGCCGATATTCAATCTGAATTTGATGAGGCTCTCGTTGGCATCAAGCAATTGCCCGAAACAGCACGTCTCGGTGTTTACTTGGCGTATGTTTATTATACCAATCTTTTTAGCAAAATAAAAGCGGCAAATGCTGCTCGTGTAAAAGAAGAGCGCATCCGTGTAAATGATGGTAAAAAACTCTACTTGATGTTTAGCTCCGCACTAAGACATTCTATGAATATGCTTTAAATAAAAAGTCCTAAAATTTCTTGAATTTTAGGACTTTTTTTGTTGAAAAATGGTGCTTTAAAAAGAAAATCGCCTTTCTGCTCTAAAAACCCCTTACCAAATACGTTTTCCCAAACGCATCTACGGAGTTTACCATTTTATTTCCATTGAGAAATATTTGAATTTCGCCTTTGTTGGTTTCGAGCGAAAGCAAAAATCTATCGCCTTCTATGTCCACATTTTTATCTTCTTTGAGGCTTGTACTTTTAATCACGTACTCCATGTCTTTATCCTCTGTGTTTCCTTCTTTGTATTTTATAATCTGACGAATATTTACAAAATGCTCTTTTATGATTTTGATATTTTTTTTGTCAATAGCTTTGCTCGGCATACCTGTCTTCATAGAATCCTTTTTTATGCTTTCTAAGGAATCTTTTAACATGGCAGCTTTATCTTTCTTTTTTGTTTTGTCAATAATAGTCGTTTTTTCAGTAAAAAAAATCATACAAGAATCTTTCATCTCTATACGTTCTTGAGTTTTTACGTCTTGGTGCATGATAAAAAACGGGCGTATTTTTTTTCCGTAAATAGAATCTTGATGGATAAAATTTAGCTCATTTTTATCCGTAAAATATTTTCTTTCCTTTTCCAACATATCCTTTGGCGTTTCTGGTAGATAATAAATAACTTCTTTTTCTTTATTGCTACGCTGAAAAACAACTGCTTGTACAAATTTACTTTTATTCAAAATTACTTTCAAATGCCCTTGAACGGTTGCATCACGAGCATTCATAAAAAGTAATTTGAAACCATACTCTGTCGGATTGATATTGTTGAGATTATATACGCCTTGTATGCCTTCGCCTTGTACATAAAGGTTATTTTGAGTAACGCCAAATGCCACATCGCCAGGATTGATATTGGTTTTACTCACGTCCTTGATTTCTTTCAGAGAAGGTCTGAAATTATAACCAAGCAAATCTTCAGAATCCGAAAATTTACGGTCGCTGACATAACTGTATGATTTTTGACTAAATAAATTGCTTACAAATACCAAAAATAAAAACAAAAAAGTATAAAATTTCATAGAAAAAATGGTTTTAGAATGTAAATAAAGTGCAAAAGTACGTAAATTTTGCCTTTTCTAAGCAAATAAGCTAAAATAATCGTTACTTTTTTCTTTCAAATGTTAAATTTTCAAAATACCACGAATAGGGTATAAATATTAAGATTTTTTGGAATGTGTTTTACAAATACTATTATACCAGTTTAGAAAATAAGTATAAGTTGCTTTTCAGAACAATAGCTTTTTAGATAAATACAATCGCTTCTTTTTAATATAATTTTCTTATCTAATTATTTGATTATCAATATTTTGTACTAAAAAAATAGCGTCAGAAACCTGAATTTTGGAAAAATTTATTTTAATACATCAAAAAAAAAATACTATATTTGCATTTTAAATTATAGAATATGTAATATTCTAAGCTTAGATTTAAAAACATTGCATGAAAGTTATTTCATGTTCTCGCTTTAAAACTAATGCAATTACGTTTCGCATAAAGATTATTATTAGCTGGGATACAAAAAGTCGAAATTTTGAAGCCTGCAGCCTATAATGACAATAGCGAAACGTCTGTCTATATTATAAAGATATAGCGCACGTGTTTCTTTTGTTATGGGCTTCGGTTTTCGACTACCTTGTATCCTGACAATATAGAAATAGCTTGCGCTTTTTTGTGCCTGCCTATTTTAAATACTTAGATTTAATAATTTAAACCTAATATATTACATATTCTTTCAAGGATATGAATATAACTATTTTTGTGATACTTTGGTATCTGCAAGAACAAGGACTTTATTTTTATCACAAAAGCATTTAAACTAAATTATGCTTTTACAAACCAAAATCATTATGCAAAAAACACTATTTTTTAACAGAAAAATTTATAGCTTTGTGGCTATGATACTATTTCTAAATTCCTTTACGGGCTATGCTCAGAAAAATTTAGGTTGTGGCAGATTTATTAAACCTGTTACTCATGCTTATCCTGTTGGTCCTCAAATTTATTCGGATAGGTTTAATAATAACTACTCAGAAGAAGAATTAGAGGAGCAAACTGCAGGCAAAGGATTCGCAAATTGCACCTCTGGTTATTTTCATCTTATTTTTAGTGATTACGTCCCCAAGTCTGGGCTACCAGTTGCATTCACACAAGCTGAAAAAGACATTATTTGTCAAGTTTTTAGCGATATTTCTAACTTAGTTGTAGCTAAAAAACCCGATACAAAGGTTGTTATTAAAATTACAAAAAATCAAATACCCACTGGAACTAATCCAAGTGATAATTCTGATGTAGAAATCGCTGCCATAGGTTCGGGTATATATGAAAATAAGTGTGGCATTGAGAATACTAATGCAATGAAAGTTATCACTACTGGTTTACCCTACGGAAAAAGAAATCATGGTTACATAATTTTAAACAAAGATATTACAAATTGGTACACAGGAACTTCACTGCCTATACCTTCAGGAAAGTATGATTTGTTCACTATTGTATATCACGAGGCAATGCATATTTTAGGTATGGGATCAAATATCAAAGAGTCTGGTTTCTTTCGTACTACATGGGACTATTATTTAAAAAGTAACAATCCTATGGGTGTATCACTACTTGATTATAACTCAAAGGGAAAATGCTGTGATGAGCATATACTTAATTCCCAGTTTTTAGCTATTGATTTTTCAAATATAGGCTGTAAAACAAATCAGGGCGTTTACTTTCAAACAAATACAAAAGTCCCACTTGCCTTGCTTAGTTATACTGGTAGTCAAGCAGAGGCTCTAAGCCACCTTTGTACTGATAAGGTAGATTATCTAATGGGCTTAGATTTTCCATTGGGGCAAAGGCGCACGATTACAGATGAAGAAAAATCTATCCTCTGCACATTAGGCTACAGTACCACAGCTTGTAAAGGCTCTGAATGTAACCCTGTTGCAGTACAAACTGGTCCTTTTATTGTAAAGCCCGGTGGCAAAATCATTTTAGGATTAAAAGATTTAGTATTAAATACATCTCCTAATGCTACCTTGAGTACAATACCAATGACATCAAGTTTGGCACTTACTACAAGTATTGTCAATAATGAAATTGTATGCTTGGCTGGCACAAAGGTAGGGCAGTATCCTCTTAAATACACTGTTCAAGGTTGTAGTCAAGAACACCTATGTGACGAAGGAGAAATAATGATAGTTATCACAGATGTTGTTGAGAAAAACTGCGGTAATGATAACTGTGAGCTACTCTATGAAAATTTTGAAAAATTTAACAATCACGAGGAACTACGCTATTTTCTCAGTGTAAAAAGAAATGGTTTTGCTTATGATTATGTAACTCCTTTTGCTGAAAATTCCGCTGATTTACTTAATTCAAAAGCCCCTGTTGCAACAACTTGGTACTGTTCTCCTAAAAATGATAAAATACTTACTCCTTCTAATGATGCCACCCAAAATGGCAGTAAATTTTTGGGTATAGCAGTACGCAATATAGATTACGAGAATCTTCCAGAAGGAGTAACATTTCCATTATGCAAACCAATACAGCCAGGACAAACTGCAGAAGTATCTTTTTTTGCAGCTGCTTACAAAGATTGTAAAGAATCGAATATCGAACTTAATTTTATGGCTTCAAAGCCTTTAAGCTCTTATGATATTCATACAAAACCTACTGTAAAAATTGGACCCATATATGTGCCATTGCCTACCGCAAACTTATCTTCTGCACCCGTTGGTGCAACCACTATGAATAATGTAAAATTTTTCAAATATACACAAGTAATTACCAATAATACAAGTGAAAATTTGAATTATTTATCATTAAGTACATTTACAAAAACTCCTCATTCAATAGCTGGAATAGGGACTAATTATGGTTATGTGTATATTGATGAGGTAAGTGCAAAGCTACAAGAACCTTGTGTTATTATACCTCCTACAGGAACATTTTCAACTTGTATTACTGAAACGCCTGACCCTAAAAAAGATTTAATATGGGGAAAGCCAAATACGACTACTAAATTTTCTTCGCTTGGAGTAATTCCAAATGGCACGTGGAATACAGTGACTGTATATGGGCAGCTTATTCTTGACCAAGATGTATCTTTTTTGAATAAAACCTTTTATATGGAGGAAGGTAGCGAAATTGTTATTCCTTACAACAAAAAAGTCTCATTTGACGGCTGTACTTTGCAGGGCTGCAAATTTATGTGGAAAGGGATAAGTGTAGAAAACGGTAGGTTGAGCTTTACAAATAACCTTATTTCTGATGCACACTGGGCAATAAAAGCAAATGATGGTAGGGTTTACGCTAATGACAACGCTTTCCAAAATAATTTTTATGGAATGTATTTTGAAAACTACTTCAACCTGCAGTCTAATATAACTAAAAATAGAATATATGGTGTAGGCAACTTATTACCTCTTTATGCGGGGCAAGACCCAATTGTGTTACTACGTGGAAATATTAGTCGTTATGGTATCTCTCTACAACGCAGTCTTATGAGAGTTGGTGATACGAATGATAAAACGCTCAAAAACGTATTTTCTGATTTGTCCATAGGAATAGAGGTAAAGAATAGCTATTATCTTCAAGCCTACAACAACGAATTTAATAACATGGATAAAGGTCCGAAAGGGCCATTCTATTTCCATTATGCCATTCTTTTGTTAAATTCAAATGGGCATATCGCAGACAATGAAGTTAATTCTGGCGCTGATGGAATTGCTGCATTTGGAGGAGTGGGAGGTACGCTCAATATTGTCAAAAATAAATTAATTGATCTTTCGGGTAACGGTATAGAAATATACAATAGAACTGGAAGCTATATAGATATTAATGATAATTTAATTAATCTAAAACTCAAAAACAACAGATATACTGGTATTTCATTATACCGAATTCTTAAAGACGAAACTCAAGAATATGGGTATCTTCGAGTAATAAATAATGATATTCAAACTGGCGATATTTTTAATGACGGTATCAGAGTTATAGAGTGCTACTCTCGCAACGAATACCTAATTAAGGACAATCAGATTCAGCCTCATAAGGCATCTTCCCAAACACAAGGTGGTAATAGTATTCATATCATTAATTCTGCTAACTTTCAGGTAGAAAATAATGGTATTGGGAGTAAAATGGATGGTATCAGATTAGAAGACACTGATGCTTGTTTCCTTCTCAAAAACTTTACTCAAAATACTGGTAGTAGCTTTGACGATTTTAATGGCATTTATGAGAATAATAGCAATAATAATGTCCTATGCTGCAATAAAATACACAATAAAAAAATGCACTTCATTTTGAAGGCAGTTGCCTGAGTAAAAATGGTATTAATACTACTGATATGCGAGATTATAAAGTAGGTATATTGTACGGCTACGACCAAGCTAATAATATGCCTGCAATTACAGATGTACAAGATTTTAGAGGTAATGTCTTTTTTAATTTGAATGGTGCAATAGATGCAAAACACGAAGACCCTAGTGCTGCAATTGTTGCTTTATCTGAGTATTCTTGTGAGGATTTTCAAACTATAATGCCCAGTAATGTCGTATCTTCGTATCCTCAGTGGTTTATACCAGTAGCTGACGGAGAACTACCTCTCACTTGTGATAACCCAAGCAGTATCTGTAAACAGAAAAAAGGTTTTAAACCCAGTCGGATAGATACACTGATTGCTAATAATTATTTTGTAAAAGCCAATATGCCAATCATGCAATGGCAAACAGAACATTACCTGTACCGTCAGTTATCAGAAAATCCTGCATACGTACAAACCAATGTTTTGATGGCAAAGTTTTATGAAGAAAAATCTACGTCTAATATTGGACTAGTGTACAATATCCGTAAGGCAATGTTTAATTCTGATTTTACCAATACTTTTTCTAATGAGTTGAGTAGCATAGATGCAAAAATAGAGGCTATGAGCGAGGAACTTGTCAGTATCAAAAATGATGACGAAAAGGTGCAAAGCATCAATGTGGAACTCAAGCCGCTACTTGTACAGTGGAATTTGATGCAATCTAACTTAAGCGATTATCAAAAAGTGAAATGGGGCGATATTGCTGCTAAAAGTAATGCTATTGTTGCTACGAATGAAGCCGAGAAAATAGAAAAATCGGTAAATCAGCATGTGGTAAATTATCATCTTCAAGACAATAGTTTATCGAATAGTGATTTATCCAATTTATATCAGTTGGCATCTCTTTGTGCCAGTAAAAATAGTACCGCTATATTCAGAGCAAGAACCTTGTACGAGTTGGTAAAAAACATGGTCATTGACTGGAGTTTGATAGAAAACTGTCAAGGTAATACTATACCAATTGGCTCAAAAATCAGTAAACAAACTGCTGATTTTCATGCCAATGTGTTCCCGAATCCTACTACC
>JANMGN010000645.1:0-1581 GCA_031374645.1 Chitinophagales bacterium
AGCTTTTAATAGGCAAGCAGAAAACACAAGTTATTATTTACACGTTACTTAAACGATGAATGTTACTTTATTTTTATTTTTATTTTTGCCAAATCTCTCATCTGAATCCCTCGAGGGTCATTTGGGCTTAGGGTACTAAATTTTTCAAAATCAGCCAATGCTTCTTGGTACATTTTTTTCTCCAAAAACATACGACCACGATTGAGAAAAACATTCGGAAATACAGACGTTAGGGCTATCGCTTTATTGTAATTTTGAAGCGCTGCATCAAAGTTATTTTCCATCGCAAGGAGGTTTCCTAAATTGATAAAAACTTCTGCATATTTGGGATTTATAGCGATTGCTTTTTCATAGTTTTGTTTTGCCAATTCATTTTTTTGCAAAGCTCCGTAAGCAATTCCTAAGTTGTAAAAAGAGGCTTCATCGCTATCATTGAGTGTAAGCGATTTTTCAAAATCTATTACAGCTCCTTGATAATCAGTCAGTTGTATTTTACAAAAACCTTTATTTTTTAAAACAATAGCTTGGTTAGGATTTTCATTTAGCGATTTATCAAAATCAGCAATAGCTTCTTTGTATTTTTTTAACTCCATATTGCAGTTTCCTTTTCGCAAATAATTTTTAGGATAATGACTATCCAAAGTAGCTACTTTTCCAAAATCATTTTCTGCCAAAGCATATTTTTTTTCAGTAAAATACGCCAAACCTCGGTTGTAATATGGTGTAGCTTCACGAGGATTTTTTGTTATAAAATCACTAAAAAGCGTGATGCTATTTTCCCAAATTTTGCTGCGCTCAAAAGTTTGAAAAGTAAAAACCAGACCTAACAATACCAAGACAATATTTACATATAAAATGTTCGTTTTTTTGTCTTTTAAATAATTATAAAAAATGCCAATTAGGAAAAAAACACTAACGCAAGGAAGGTAATTGTATCGGTCACTGCACATTTCCATTGCGCCAGTTTTTGCCAAAGGTAAAGATAAACCAATAACCAAAACATAAAATAAAACGCTGAATATCAATATATTACGCCATTTTTCTGCTTTAAAAAACACATAATACGCTAAGCCCAAAAGAGCCAAAGGGGCAGCATAATACTCCCAAGACCAAGCTCCATTTTCTTTGTAAAAAGGATACCAGAGATTAAGATTTATAGGTAAAAAAAGTTTTAACCAATAAAAACATACCGTATGAGAAATCATCAATAAACGGTCGAAAAATGAAAAATCGCTGCTGATAGTGACGTTTTCTACACCTGAGTTCCGAGAATAAAAAGTTAAAATTCCGAAAAGGAGTGACACGATTAAAAAAGGTATTTTTTCAATCCAAACTTTTGTACTCTTCAAATTACGATGCAGATGAAAATCAAAAAGTAACAGCACAGGTGTAAGTGTCACAGCGGTAGATTTTGACAAACAAGCCAAAATCATAAATAAAATACTTTTCACGAATGCTTTTTTTGATTTATCTTTCTGATAATCATTGTATTGTAAAATTGATAAGACATAAAAACATTTATTTAAAGGCGTACTCAAAGATGCTACCCAACTTACAGATTCTTCTTGAAAAGGATTAAAA
>JANMGN010000685.1:0-2502 GCA_031374645.1 Chitinophagales bacterium
TTTATATTTTTTCACGTATATCATTCCGAAAATCTAAAGGTCTTACAAAAGACATAGGTTTACTTTTTGTGATACTTTTGTGATGCTTTTTTTCTACCTTTGACACTTTACTATTTTGATTTTAAACTAAATTTTCAATGATTCAACAAGACACTTATTTAAAAACCACCGAAGACTTTTATCGTGACGCAGCACTCGTACCAAATGTAGGCTTATGTTGCACGACAACTCCTGTTTGGAAATTACCAGAATTGGATATGCCAAAAATCATGGAACGCATGAATTATGGCTGTGGATCTACTGTAAATCCACGTGATCTCGACAATAGCCCTACCATATTATATGTAGGAGTTGGTGGCGGTATGGAATTACTACAATTTTCGTATTTTAGCCGTCAAAAAGATGGTGTAATTGGCGTGGACATGGTAGAGGAAATGCTTACGGCAAGTGCTGAAAATTTCAAAGAAGCCGAACGCCTCAATCCTTGGTTTAAGTCAGAATTTGTGAGCCTTCGCAAAGGCGATGCTTTAAATTTACCAATCGAAGATAACTCGATAGACGTAGCGGCTCAAAACTGTTTGTTCAACATTTTCAAAATGGAAGACTTGAGAAAAGCCCTTCAAGAAATGTATCGTGTACTGAAACCGAACGGACGTTTGGTAATGAGCGACCCGATTTCAGAAGATTTTATGGCGGATAACCTCCGCAACGATGAGCGTTTGCGTGCAGAATGTTTGAGTGGTTCTATCCCTTTGAAAGATTATATTGATATGATTACCGAAGTTGGTTTTGGAACAGTAGAAATTCGTGCAAAACGCCCGTACCGTTTGCTTTCGCCAAATCATTACAATACAGATAACTTAATTTTTATCGAAAGTGTAGAAGTTTGCGCTATCAAAGACCCTATGCCTGCCGATGGCCCTTGTGTTTTTACAGGAAAATCTGCTATTTATTATGGTAAAGAAGAATTATTTGATGACAAAAAAGGGCATACTTTGATGCAAAATATGCCATTGGCTGTTTGTGACAAAACGGCTGGCGCACTCGCTTCGCTTGGTCGCAATGATATTTACATCAGCGAATCTACTTATTTTTATGATGGTGGCGGTTGTTGCTAATTTTTAGTAAATTTATAAATTCGTTGTATGAAAAATAGTATTTTACTCTTTCTTTTAAATGTAATTTTTTCAGTACTTTCCTTTGCTCAAACAACGGGCGCAGCACTGAATGGACAGATTGTTTCAAATAAAAAAGAAACCGTAATTGGGGCAAATGTACAATTAGTACATTTGCCGACAGGTACAGAATACAATGGAGCGAGCGACGAAAATGGTCGTTTTGCATTTCCAGAGTTGCGTGTCGGAGGGCCTTATCGTTTGAAAGTATCTTATGTAGGCTTTGAAAATCTTGAAAAAAACGATATTAATCTTTCACTTGGTACAGTTCTTCGGGAGAATATCATTCTAAAAGAGCGAAATATTGGTCTTGATGAAATAATTATTTCTTATGACAAAAGTACAGACAAAAAAGGGGCAAGTAGCAATTTTGCAAAATCTCAAATTGAAAAAATACCTACTTTGAGCAACGGTTTGCAAGATGTAACTCGGCTTTCGCCAAACGTAAATGGAAACTCCTTTGCTGGTACAAATTACCGTTACAATAATTTGGCAATAGATGGTGCAGCGAACAATGATGCTTTTGGTTTTGTAGAACCTTCGGTCGGTGCAGGTGGTTCGCAGGCTTCGGGTACACCTGGCTCTTTGGCTCGTACACAACCGATTAGTCTTGACGTTATCCAAGACTTACAGGTTTCTGTTGCGCCTTTTGATGTTGCTTTGGGCAATTTTACAGGTGGCTCTATCAATGCCGTTACTCGTTCGGGAACTAACGAAACACATGGTTCTGTCTATACTTTTGTCAAAAATCAAGTAATAACAGGTCGTTCAGCAGATGACAAACGCAGCAAAATTGACAATTTTTCTGATTATCTTTCGGGCGCAAGTATTGGTGGTGCTTTGGTAAAAAACAAGCTATTTTATTTTGCGAATGTAGAGTATAATAATCGTACCGAACCAGCTCCTTTTGCAGCAGGTTCGGAAAACTCTGCATTTCAGTTGGCAGATATAAAACGAATTGCAGATACTATTCAAAAACGCTACGCTTATGATGTAGGCAGTTATGGCGCATTGCCTTTGCATATTTCTAATACCAAAGTTTTTGCTCGCTTGGATTGGAATTTATCACCAAAAACACAACTATCATTGCGTCATAATTTAGTAGATGCACAAGCAGAGCATCTTTCTCGTGCGGCTAATATTTTTAATTTTGGTTCGCAAGGTTTTACGCATTATAGTACTACAAATTCTACAGTTTTTGAAGCAAAAACACGTATTTCTTCTCGATTATTTAATAAAATAATACTAAGCCGTACGTTAATTGACGAACATCGCAAGACTTTTGGGGAGGAATTTCCACTCATAGAAATCACGTATGGTACAGCAG
>JANMGN010000690.1:0-8411 GCA_031374645.1 Chitinophagales bacterium
CCCAAATTAGTATTTTCAATTTAATCAAAATATAATTCTAAAATATGTAATTTTAAAATATAAATTTAGAACATTCTATACAAAAAATACTATTTTTCAAAATTTATAATAACAATAATAATCGTAATTTATACGCTGCAAATACAAGAAGTCACAAAAAAAAATCTATTTTTTTTAATGCGCTCTACCCTACTTTAACAAAAACATGAACAGTATTTTTTACTAAATAATTTTTGGATATACTTACAAAGATTTTTTCAACGGAGTAAAATTTGTTTTTATAAATATAAAAATATATCTTTGTGGTATTATTTCATTAAAAATTATATTGATATGAAAAAACAACCTGGACACCGTCTGTATAATATTCCCGATGCAGACTTATATGTACTATGTTTGGAAACTATTAAAAATACACATCGTGACATTGCTCATTTTACTACTTATGGTTACGATATTGAAAAACTAAAAGGTTTCAAGGCGATGTGCGACCGTTTTCATGCCCTACCCGATGATGATGAAGTGGTTGGGGATCAAATGGTAGCGACAGAAAAAAAAGATGCGGCTTCCGAAAAATTGAAAACCGCAATTCGTAGCGTGATGACCCGTGTGGAAATGAAATACAATAATCGCTCTGGGCGTTATCGTAAATTTGGGACTGCTAAAATGGGCGATATGACCGACCCGCAATTGCTTTTTTGTGGTCGTCGTGTCGCACGTGTTGCTCGTAAGGAAATGGATTTTTATGGCGAAGTTGGCTTGACCGAAACCATCGTTTCCAAGGTACAAGATGCTGCACAGGCTTTTGAAAATGCGATGAATATTCAGCAAGATAAAGTCGCTGACCGTGATATTTCAGTAGAAAAACGTATGGAACAAGGCAATAAAATGTATCAAGAGTTAGTCGTAGTTTGTAATATTGGTAAGGATTATTGGGCAGAAAAAGACCCTGTAAAGTATGAAAGCTATGTACTTTATGAGAGTAACAATGACCAAAAAATTGCTCGGAAAGAAAAAATGAAAATTAATTAAAAATGAAAAATTAATAATGAATAATTAAATGTATAAATAGTTCATTATCAATTTAATAAACAATAATTTTAAAATGAAATATTTACAAATTTTAATCTTAACAACGCTTTTTCAAAGCATTATGATAGCACAAATTAAATATCCGACTACACGCAAAGGCGAGCAAATAGACGATTATCACGGAACGAAAGTGGCTGATCCTTACCGTTGGCTCGAAGATGACCGTTCTGCCGAAACTGGCGAATGGGTCAAGGCGCAAAATGAAGTTACGAACGCTTTTTTAGAAAAAATACCTTATCGTAAATCTTTGCAAAAACGCTGCGAAGAGGTTTTTGATTATGCAAAATACTCGTCGCCTTTTCGTCGTGGCGAATGGTATTATTTTTACAAAAATGATGGTTTGCAAAATCAGTCTGTTTTATTTCGTCAAAAAGGTTTGAGTGGAGAGCAAGAATTGGTTATCAATCCGAACGAACTCAGCAAAGATGCTACGATGCGTATGGTGCAATTTGTCGTTTCTAAAAATGGAAAATATGCCGCTTACGCTACTTCAAAAGGTGGTTCGGATTGGCAAGACATTTATATAATGGATTTGGCGACGAAAAAAAATCTCGCTGACAAAGTAGAATGGGTAAAAGTTTCAGGAATTTCTTGGCAAGAAGATGGCTTTTATTACAGCCGTTATCCTGAGCCAAAAGGTTCGGAACTTTCGGCAAAAAACGAAAATCATCAGGTGTTTTTCCATAAGATAAACACCTCACAATCAAGCGATAAGCTCATTTATGAAGACCCGAAAAATCCACAACGCTTTCATCAAGTAAGTGTTACAGAAGATGAAAAATATGCTTTGCTTTACATCAGCGATAGAGGAAAAGGTTTAGATGGTTCGGCAGTTTTGTATGCTGAAAAAGGTAGCACAACTTTCAAACCCATCATGGGCGAAGTTACAAATGACGATTATGGTGTGATAGATAATGTTGGAAATACTTTTTTGGTACAAACCAATGTCAATGCGCCAAATTCCAAAATCATGTCGTTTGATATGAAAACAAAAAAATGGAAAACTGTTATTGGCGAAAAAACAGAGCCTTTGCAAGGTGCTGGAACAGCTGGCGGCAAACTTTTTGTTTCGTATTCCAAAGACGTGGCGACAAAAGTTTATGTTTATGACCTAAAAGGAAAACTCGAAAATGAGATAAAATTGCCTGGCATCGGAACAGCATCTGGTTTTGGTGGCGACCATGAAGATAGTTCTGTTTTCTATACATTTACTTCATTTTCAACGCCTTCTACGATTTATCAATACGATATTTCGAGTAAAAAAAGTAGTGTTTTCCGTAAATTAGATTTGCCTTTCAATACCGCTTTGTTTGAAAGCCGACAAGTTTTTTATACCTCAAAAGATGGGACAAAAATACCTATGTTTCTTATCCACAAAAAAGGACTAAAACTTGATGGCTCAAATCCAACTATTTTATATGGTTACGGAGGATTTAATATTGCAATGCAACCTGCGTTCAATTCGCTTTTAGTTCCCTATTTGGAAAAAGGTGGCGTGTATGCGGTCGCTTGTTTGAGAGGTGGCTCAGAGTATGGCGAAAAATGGCACGAGCAAGGTATGAAAGGCAAAAAACAAAATGTTTTTGACGATTGTATCGCTGCGGCAGAGTATTTAATCAAAGAAAAAATCACTTCGCCAGCCCGTTTGGCAATTCGTGGCGGCTCAAATGGAGGTCTTTTGGTAGGTGCTGTGATTAATCAGCGTCCCGATTTGTTCCGAGTAGCGATACCGCAAGTTGGCGTGATGGATATGTTGCGTTTCCAAAAATTTACGATTGGTTGGAATTGGGTAGCGGATTATGGAAGCAGCGATAATGCTGATGAGTTCAAATTTTTGTATGCTTACTCGCCCATTCACAATGTTCGAGAAGGTGTAAAATATCCTGCAACATTGGTTACGACAGCCGACCACGATGACCGTGTTGTACCTGCGCACTCTTTCAAATATGCAGCGACTTTGCAAGAAAAATACCAAGGCGAAAACCCAGTTATGATAAGAATTGATACCAATTCTGGTCACGGTGCAAGCAATACCAAGAAAAATATAGAATTAACAGCTGATATTTTTTCGTTTGTGTTGTATAATATGGGTTTGTAATGGTTGAAAATTAAGCATTTTTGCTTACAAAAATCAATTTTAATGACGTTATCGATACTTTCAAGGTGTCGATAACGTTTTTTTAATTTAAAAAATAAAAAAATTAGTTCGTCCATGATTTATACGTATGTACCTCACGGGTATTGAAGACCCGTGAGGTATATACATATAAAATTTTTTACTCCAAAATTTTATTTTTTTCTTAAAAAAGCTATCTTTGTAAAAAATTTAAAACTTATGGTTGCTACATTAACACGTCCGACACCAGTACCGAAGGCAAAATTGCCAAGGAAAAAGGTATTGACCTATACCGATTATGCCCAACTTACGCCTCCTGACAACGGAAATTATGAATTACATGACGGAAAAATCCTTTTTATGCCTACACCTACACCGTTACATCAATTAGCAAGTGGAAACCTAATGGTTGAAATCCACAATTTTATCAAAAAAAATAAATTGGGTCGTGTAATTGCCGCTCCTATGGATGTCGTTTTCACTCCAACGGACGTCCTTCAACCTGATTTGCTGTTTTTAAGCAATGAACGCTTGCATCTGATTGGCAATAAAAAAATTGAAGGCGCACCTGATTTGGTCGTTGAAATACTTTCCCCTTCTAATACCCCAAAAGAAATGAGTTACAAAAAATTTGTCTATGAAGTATGTGATGTGCGAGAATATTGGCTTATTAATGTAGAAAAAAAATGTGTAACACAATACGAAAAAACAAACAATGAACTGATTATCAAGCACATATTTCAAGATAATGAACATTTAAGTTCTCTTGTATTAGAAGGATTCAGTACGCCTGTTGCCGCATTATTTGAGTAAAATCGCTTATTTTTTTCACGATGTAAAAAAATAAGCGATTAAAAAATAGTAACTAATTAGCCTTGTACGTCGGGAACTCCTGTTCACGACAAAACTAATGCAAAACCAACTCTGTTTTTAATGAAAAAGCCAGTCCATATTTCTCAGCTCGCAAAAGCTTTATAGACCAGTTTCAAATTAGTATTCCTACCTGACGCTTGCATGATGGCAACCGTTTTTATCTGGTCATTTATATTAACAAAAAAACTTTTATGTAAATCATTGTCGATGTTCATTTTATGAAAATCTATGATTTGCAAGGTCGTTGGTTTGATGCTTACAAATTGTTCAAAAATTTGTTTTCGAGTATTTTTTATTCGAGCATTATACAAAGTAGAAGACGACCAAATACGAGGTTTCGTACTGTCCAGGTTATGAATGTGCAAAATCTGCTCGTCCCAAACGAGTTGTTGTACTTTTTTTTCTTCTAAATTAAAAATAAGCAAAGTAAATGGCTCGTAGCCAATTGGCGAAAATTTTTGTATAAATTGCTGACTATCAAGATATTGAAAAAAATTAGTGATGATTGTTCCACGGCTTTTTTGGTAAGGCGGCTTACTTTCATGTGCCTCAAAAGCTCCGTTGAGCAAACACAATACCCAATTGTCATGAACAGCAAACCACGTACCGCCGCCTTGCGAATCTTTTGGAAACGTAACTTGTTCATTGCCAATACGGTACGTTTTGGGCGCTACTGCTTCGGGACGTAAAATATTTTCATCACGATTGTGCGTGATGCTCACACGACCGTCTGAATGAGGAATATAGGTTAAAACACACATGATTTAATAGATAATTAACAGTGAACAATTTAAGAATTAACAACTAACAATTTAAGAATTAACAAATTGTAATTTTTGATTTTTCTTCACGAAAATCTAACGTAGAAAATGCAATGCCAAAGTTTTTTTCGATAGCAACAGCTGGAAAATTAGTCTGAATACCAATACGCATAAGCGCAAAATGATGAATAGAATGTTCTATCAGATAAATTTCCTCTCGCTGAAAACTTGTCGGAATATGCCTTATAATTTGTTCTCCAAATTTAGCTTCGAGCGTAATTATCTTTTCTATACTACTGATATTGAGCCATTTAGATATTAGTTTTTTTACGACAAAAACAGCGTAATCCCTATTTTTTTCTATTTGCATATCTCGCTGACGAGCGTCATAATTGACCGTGCCTGTTTCCATGCTGCCCAAAAGGCAATCGTAAAACTCAATGACGTGACGAGCGTGACCTCCGATGCTACTTCCGTTAAAAACTGCCAACTGCTCCGAATAAGCAGCCGCTTCAAGACTTTCGATTTGACGCTGAAGTTGGCTTAAAATGTGAATTGAAATTGATGTAATCATGTGTTGTTCAAAATGATAAGTGAAATATTTTTCTCTCACAAAAATACGATTCAGTTATCACGGAAGTATCACAAGGCATTTTTTAATATCCTCAAATTTTGTCCAAGGCAAAAAATGATTTTGAAAACGATATGTTTTGAATACCAATGGCGCATTTTTAAAATTTTCTTGTACATACAGCGCATTACCGTAAGGTGCAATCATATCCATTTTACCATGAAAAAGCCATGTTTTACATCGAATTTGAGGTAATAGATGTTGCATTTCATCTAATTGTGCCGAAATATTCATCATTTCAATCTGGCTTACACGCATTTAAAAAGGTATTTTTTTATTAATCCATTTTTTTTGAGCCAAGCGATTATAAAAACGAGGTTGCTCATTTTTTGCAGAAATAGCAGGTGCTAACAGCACTAAATTAGTAATTTGATTAGGATATTTTGCCGCAACAAGGCTCACAATAGGCGCACCGACGGAGTGACCAACAAGTGTTACTTTTTGTCCGTGTCCATATTTTCTGACAAATGCTCGGAGGACTTTTCCTTGAAATTCAAGGTTGGGATAAGCTAAAACGTTTGCTTTTACAGATTTCCCAAAACCTGGTCTGTCCAAAGCTAAAATCCTATATTTAGAAGATAACTCCTTGTCTTTCAAATATTTATCCCAACCTGTATAATCGCCAGGCGAGCCATGCACGAGTACCAACAAAGGTTTTTTGTCATTCATATCAGAATAACTGTATGCAAAACAAGACAAGCCTTCAATAGTAAGCGAATACTCTTGAAGACTTGTTTGTAGGGACGTAACCATAAATAAAAAAATGCCTAATATCATCTTGTTATTTTAAAGCTGCATTTCCAAAAAGTACCGAAAATTTTTGACACCATATCAGCACCGTATTTTGTTTTGCAAAATCAAAATTAGGCGGAAGTGCAGTTTTTGAGTTACCGCCTGGTACATCTTCTAAAATTTGTGTCGCCACTTTGATACCAGTGTCAGTAGATAAATATACTCGTAAATCTGGACTACTATCTGATTTCAAATTTTCCATCACAAGGTATTTTTTGCCGTCAACATCTTCTATGATTTTGGCTGTGCCAGAAACACTGTAATTTCCGCTTTTGACAAAAGTACCAGATAACAGTATTTTTGCAGTCGGGGCTACCACGATTGGAGTAGTATCTGTTACGATAACTTCATCTTTTTTGCAAGCGGTCATAAAAAGGCTTATTGTAAACATAAAACTAAGTATTTTTTTCATAATTAATTAATTTTTAAGTAGTTATATAATATATTAAAATAAATTTATTTAGTTATCTTTAAAGCAAGTACCAATGGTTTTCCAAAAAGGCAATGATTTTACACCCATTTTTTGGGTTTGTATGCTGATGTCAGCTATTCGTTTCCAATGCCAAGCAATAGTTTTGTAGGCATTAAAAAGTCCAAAAGAAGCATCATAAATATGCGTAGGTTCTGAGTTTGCGCCGTTGAGTTCCATAATCTTAACTTTACCATCATAGAGGTCAGCCAAAGAAGAAGTACGCAAATCAAAACGTCCGTAATAAAAGCCAGGGATTTCTCGGGCAATAGCATCGAATACATTTTCTAATTGTTTGGTTATTAAATAGTTAGCATTTATAAAACGTGTTCCTCGGCAATGGTTTCCGATAGGTTCGAGTTCTTTGACTTCTCCACTTGGTAAAACCATATTCCATTCTTTTTCAAAACGCTCTCGTAATGTTTTTTCTTGAAAACGGGAACGGTCATTATCCAAAATCAGCTCGCCCAAAGTGGAAACTCCATCGCCTGTTATACTCAAAAACTCCTTCAAAGTGACCGATGAAACAATCCCCTTTTCTTCGTTTGGCAGACGGGAATAAAATACTCCAAACTCCAATTTTTCACTTGCAAACTCTTGTATAATATACTCCTCATCAGCATTTTGTGTATGATAATGAGTAAACTCTTTTAAATCAAAAATTTTAGCAACGCCTTTTCCCCTTTCGCCCTTATCAGGTTTTGTAATCAGCGGAAAAGAGAGTTTATGTTTCGTGAAAAAAGAAACTAAATTTTCATCTCTTTGAATAAAAAACGTTTGTGGTTTGTACTGATTTGGTATCAAATCTAATATCGCTTTTTTGCTGTAAGCATAAAAACCACTATTTTCAAAACTCGGATTAATGGTAGTGAAAAACCCTGCCGACCTTGCTCTCCAAGCCTGATAAAAAATATATGGCAACAAAGGATAATAAAACCATTGCCAAGCCCAATATTCATAATTGGTTAATTTGATAAACCAAAGTGGATATTTTATATTCAATTTATTCATGTAAAAAATAAGGGTTTTATACTAACTAAATAGCCTTTTAGCTTATAAAAAGGAGAAGAAACAGCATAGAGATTAAGATACTTTTCTTGTGACATATCAGCTCCTCTGACTTCAATATGTTTATCTAAGACAAAGGTATCAAGAGAGATTGCCTCAAAATCGTCAGGACAATAAGGGCTCGAACATACTGCTGCTAAATCGGTATGGTAACCTTCCTTTTGTAGAAGATAGATGGTATCTTTTAGTGATTGAAACGTAAATGCTTTCATCTTAAAAATTGTTAGTTTGTAAAAAAATATGTTTTATTTTAAATACGTATCTTACTACAAATATACGTTTGGAGTATCACGAAAATATCACAACTAAACTTGTCTGCTTATATTTTTATAAAAAAAAACTGTTTCAGTAAATTAATACTGAAACAGCCACTATAAAACCCCATTTTCAACTTACTCCTTAAAACTTCACAATTTTTTCTATTAATTGTTGTTTCCCTATTGCTATATTTAGAAAATAAATACCATTTGGTAAGCTACTCACATCTATTTTTTCTTGCAAAAATGCTGTATTAATAGCTTCCTTTTGTAGTATTATTTTTCCAAAAGCATCATATAAATTAGTTTTAATTAGCTGATTTTCAGCTAATTGCAAAAATATATTAATTTC
>JANMGN010000697.1:0-3327 GCA_031374645.1 Chitinophagales bacterium
TCGTGAACATCAATCCCGCAGCCCCGTGATATTAACTGTTCAAATTCTATCTTTGCCATTTCTTTTATAGTTGTAAAATAAGGCAAAGTTAATAATTTTCATCACTCTGTGGGTCTAGTGACTGTCATGGGTGTTTCATAAAATATAAATGGCTTTTTTGTATTATCAAGTAAGTAGAAAGAAATTTTATCAAAACAAGTAGTTTTTTGTGAAAAACTCAAACTTATTACAAATGTATAAAATCATTTTGTAAATAAATAAAATATCTAAAAAAAACATCATCTAAGAATGGATTTTTTTTTACTTTTACGAAATAAGTTAGGCGTTAAGAAATAAACACTGTTATTTTGGCGTTATCCAAAAATGTAAATAACTGACTATCAGGAAGTTATTTTCATTTTTGGATAACGCCCGAGAAAATAACAGGTTTAATTTTAGCCCAGCTACTTAGTTCTAGAAACTGTTTAATTTTAATTTATAATTATGAAAAAAAATATATTACTCCTTGTTTTACAAGGTATTAGCATTTTTATTTTTGCACAAAATAATCAAACACAAAAACAATATATTGACAAAAAAGCCAATGAAATAGAAACAAAAGTAATCGATTGGCGCAGGTATTTACATCAAAATCCTGAGCTTTCTAACCGTGAATTTCAAACAGGAAAATACATAGCCGCCCACTTGAAAACGCTCGGTATAGAGGTGCGTGAAAATGTTGCAAAAACGGGTTGTGTTGGGATTATAAAAGGCGAAAAAGCTGGTCCGGTAGTCGCACTTCGTGCCGATATTGATGCGTTACCTGTGACGGAAAGGGTAAATATTCCGTTTGCTTCCAAGGTAAAAACGACGTATAATAATCAAGATGTTGGCGTGATGCACGCTTGCGGACATGATACGCACGTGGCGATGCTGATGGGTGCAGCGGAGATTTTGGCTGGCATGAAAAAAGACATACAAGGTACGGTCGTTTTGTTGTTTCAACCTGCCGAGGAAGGTGCGCCACAAGGAGAGGAATTTGGTGCTGCTTTGATGATAAAAGAAGGCGTTTTGGATAATCCGAAAGTAGAAGCTGCCTTTGGTTTACATATCGCTTCTAACTTGGAAGTAGGTAAATTTGCATACAAAACAGGTGGTATGATGGCGGCTTCTGATGCGTTTAAAATTACGGTAAAAGGAAAGCAAACGCATGGCGCAAGTCCTTGGGCAGGTAATGACCCGATTGTAATTGCTGCACAAATTGTGATGACTTTGCAAACAATTGTGAGCCGACAAATGGATTTGACGAACGAAGCGGTGGTAGTTACAGTGGGCGCAATTAAAGGTGGTGTTCGCAATAATATCATTCCCGAGGAGTGCGAGATGATAGGAACTATCCGCACTTTGGACAATAAAATGCGCCTTGATGTTCACGAGCGTATCAAACGTATTGCTACAAATATTGCCGAAGCCTCAGGCGCAACCGCTGTAGTAGAAATCAATGAAGGCTATCCAATTGTAGTAAATAGCTTGGATTTGGCTCGAAAAATGATACCAACTATCAATGAAGTAGCTGGCGGAGAGGATAATGTGAGTGTTACAAAAGCTCGTATGGGTGCAGAAGATTTTGCGTATTATGCACAAAAAGTACCTGCTTTGTTTATGAGTGTCGGAGGTATGCCAAAAGGTAAAAGTTCGCTTGAAGCTGCGCCGCATCATACGCCAGATTTTTTTATTGATGAAAGTGGAATGAAATTGGGTGTTCGCTCGTTTTGTTATTTTGTGATGGATTATCCGAAAAGTAAGTAGTTTTACTTTGGTACTCTGAATTTTTGCTGCGTTGTAGAGCCAAGCTCTGCTCAGTTCAGTATAAAATTAGCTATTATAGCTACTCCAAGCTGGAGCTTGGAGCTACTTAATTGAAAAGATGTTAGATTTTCATCAACAAACTTCAACTTTCAATTGTTTAGAAATTATGAATAATAGAATTTATATGTTTTTTTTCTGCTTACTGTTGTCGGGTGTTTTATACACTTCTTGTGAGCAAAATATTTCAGCGCACGGCAAAGAAAATTATACAAAACTTTGTGCGAACTGTCATGGAGAAGATGGTGCAGGTTTACAAGGCTTGATACCTCCGTTGGCTGGTTCTGATTATTTAAAAAATAACAAACAAATACTTGCTTGTATCATAAAAAATGGCCTTAATGGCGAGATAGAAGTGAACGGAAAAAAATACAATCAAGCAATGCCTGCCTTGCTCGGAAATCTTAGTCCTGCTGATATTACCAATGTTTCTAACTATATTTTGAAGGCTTGGGGAAACGATTATGGAGCGCTTACTTTGCCCGAGGTCGAGCAACAATTGGAAGGTTGCAAAAGGAGTAATTATTAAATAAAAAATCCTAAAATACTGTAAATCAGTATTTTAGGATTTTTTTTAATCTAATATTTCAATCTGTTCTTCGTTTTTTATTTCTATTTCAGGATAAACAGAAGGCGGGTAAATGTCGTTTCCTTTGTATTTGTGCATTCTGACTTTTCCTGTAACAGCAATTGTTTTGCCAAGAAGAATATCAAGATTTGTAAATTTTTGATGATTATTTCTAAATATCACGACATTGAATACGTTGTTTGGAAATTCTTGGTCTAAATCTATAAAACAAGGTTTTCCTTTTTCCCAATCTACACGAGTTACTTTTTTTACTACACCAGCTACTTTTACAATCTTACCTTCTTTAAATGCCGCTTCTTTTGTTGTTATACAGTCGGCGCAAAGTGGTAATTTGGTGCTTTCATTCAATTTGGGTTTTTCTTTTAAGTTATTGCTATTTTCATTTTTGCAATAAATTTGTGAGAAAATTGCAAATATAAAAAGTATATATGGTATAGCTTTTTTCATATTGTCGTCATTCATTAGTATGGTTTTTGAACAAAATAGAATGAGGCGTAAAGATATATAATTATTGTAATATTTTCTAAAAAGAATATTATATTTTGTTTTAGCCCAACTACTTAATAAAAAAGGCGACTTTGATGGTCGCCTTTTTTATTTTTAAAAAAATTACAGCTTCACTATCCGCTTACTCACAAAACCGTCTTTGGTATAAAACTTTATAAAATAAACCGCACTTGGCAAAGTATTCATATCAATTTGACGTGTTTCGCTTGAAAAAGCATTTATTTTGCTTCCTTTATCGTCAAAAAGTTCGATTTTTGTCAAATTTAAGTTGCCTTTTGTTTCTATCGTCAAAATATTTTCTACAGGATTTGGGAAAACATGGATTGCTTTTTCAAGCGTGTTTTCAGTTGTTCCAACTTTTCCGTCCGTCACTTGAAAACATTCTG
>JANMGN010000703.1:0-4783 GCA_031374645.1 Chitinophagales bacterium
TTGTGCGTCTTTTTCTACTGGAAAAATTTTCAAAGTATTGATAAAAACAGGCGAGTTTTTATCTTTCATCAAAGGCGCATAAAAATATTCTTCATATAGCTCACCCAAGCGGTGCGTCCGAGAGTAGTATTTGTCGTAAGCCATTTTTGCATTGGCAAAAAGGTTGGTAAAAACTTCTTGTCGGATATTTTTTTGCACTTTTTCTAAAAAATCTACCTCTATTTCTTTGACTATTTGTATATAATCTTCACAAGTAATATCGTTATCGTCTTTACTTTCTAAAAGCGTTTTTACCTTCAAATAATAATAAGCACCAATAATAGAACCTCCCGAAACACAAGAAATAACCTCCAAATGCCGCAACATATCCAACTCTGCCAAGCGTGCCAAAACACCAATATGATACAATGCTGCACGAAAACCACCACCAGAAAGTCCAATTCCAACTTTTTCAGAAAATGCCAAATCTCCAATATTATTGGGTTTGTTGATTAATACTCTCAAAACTTCTCGATGCTGATTGAGTAATCTGTTTTCAGTAAAAGTAGCTGCGTATTCTGATTTTTCGGCACTCGTCTGATTGTTTTGAATAGCCGAAAGATTATACAATTGTTGTGCAGCAATAGATATTTTCCATTCATTTCTAAATTCTGTATCTCTCACAATACCCATTTTTATCATTTTTTCTTTAAAAATAACATAAAAATAAGTAGCTGCATCATAGTTTTTTGTACCAAAAAAAATCTCTCCAAGCGTACCATAAATCCATTCGTTTGCTTTAAACAAAGGATTCCAATTTGCCATAGCATCAAGGGCTTTTTCTTCTGAAAAATCCTCTGGCGCAATTTGCAAATAATAATCAATGATAAAATCTCTAACTTTTTGTGCTTCTCTTTTCAATTCTGTAACACTCTGATTATCAATAAAATCGAACGTTTTTCTATTCGATTTTACTACTGCAAAAAGCTCTAAACAAAACGTATAATTTACCGCATTGTAAGCATTGTCATTGGAAGCGTGATTTATTTCCGTTATTTTGCTCCCTACCGAAGTAGTTTCTTTTAGGCTTTTTCTCCAAGTTTCATACCCTTTTTTATAATTCAATAATGCTGCATCAAGGTATTGCATATTGCCTTCGGCTTGCCACATTCTCTTGTAGATAGCACCATATTGTGCGCATTTCGAGCAAAAACTTTTATCATTATGATTTGTATTTACTTTATTCAAATATTCCAACGCCCTATCGTATTTTATAGCGGAAGGCAAATCGGTATCCTTGTAAATACACAAAGAAAGGTTGAGTAAAAGCTCGTTATTGGTAGGGTCGTTTTGCAACAAACGCTGCAATAACATTGCTGCATACGAGAACTTAGCTTGCGCTTTTAGGTCTTCGATGAGCGAAATAACATCTATTTGTTCAGTACCAAGGTCATTGTTTAGTACCTTTTTCGCTTTATTTATATTTGAAATATTGGTTGTCATGTTGCAAATATAATATAAAAATAAATAAGTGTCAGCAAAAAAATGGATAAAACCTGTTTGTAGTCATAAAAATAAAAAAGCGTTTTAGAAATTTAGGTTTCTAAAACGCTTTTTTTTATTCCATTTCCCCATTTTCTTCTGCTATCTCAATGGCTTTTAAACGCAACTCTTCATTATATTTTGCATCGCTTGTCCATTGCAGAACACGTTGCAAAAAATCTAAGTCATTGCTCGACACCACAAGTCCATCGCCTTCATCGTCCAAATCAATTGCTCCGATGCTTTGAGGTTCATTTAGCGTAATAAGACCCAATATCACGCCTCGCCAAGTTGGCCCACCGCCTTGATATTCTCTTTCTTCAAACCAATCATAGATACTGTCTTCTGTATCTATATCATAAAATGAGAAGGAGTAACGAAAGGTATTGTCAAATACTTCCCCGTTTTCGTCACCTTGTTTTTTCCAATCTGTAATTTCTGCTATCATTTTATTTCTATTTTAAAATATAAATATTTTTAAACTTTTTTTATTTTTTTTACAAAAAAAGCGTTTTAGAAATAGGGTATTTCTAAAACGCTTTTATAATAATTTAAAATACAACTTGTAAAAAAACTAAACCAGTTTCTTTTTTACTAAATATTCTGCAATCTGAACAGCGTTTGTTGCAGCACCTTTTCTAAGATTATCCGCTACAATCCACATATTTAGCGTTTTGGCTTGCGTTTCATCACGACGAACACGTCCTACAAAAACTTCATCTCTACCATGGGAATTCATAGGCATTGGATAAATGTTATTTGCTGGGTCGTCCATCACAATCACGCCAGATGTTTTGCGCAATAAATCGTAAATGGTTTCTATATCGTACTCTCTTGCAAATTGAATATTTACGCTTTCCGAATGTCCTCCGACGACAGGAATACGAACTGTGGTTGCAGTTACTTTGATACTCTCGTCACCCATGATTTTTTGGGTTTCTTTGACCATCTTCATTTCCTCTTTGGTGTAGCCATTTTCCATAAAAACGTCGATTTGAGGAATTACATTCATATCGATAGGATATTTGTACGCCATTGGCCCATCCGTAATTCCGTTGCGCTCGTTCATCATCTGATCAACCGCTTTTTTACCAGTACCCGTTACCGACTGATAAGTAGAAACTACGATACGCTTGATTTTATACTTTTTATGTAGCTTACTCAAAGCTACTACCATCTGAATTGTAGAACAATTCGGATTAGCGATGATTTTATCTTCTTTTGTCAAAACACTTGCGTTGCACTCAGGTACGACCAATTTTTTGGTTTCGTCCATACGAAATGCTGAAGAATTATCAATAACGGTTGTACCTACGGCTGCAAATTGGGGTGCCCATTCTAAAGAAACGCTTCCACCAGCAGAAAAAATAGCAATATCAGGTGCAATCGCAACGGCATCTTGCATACTGATACATTTGTATTTTTTATTTTTAAACTCGACTATTGTTCCTACTGATTTCTCAGAAGCAACAGCATAAAATTCTGTTACTTTAAATTTGCGTTCTGCCAAAACTTTACGCATCTCTGAGCCAACCAAACCTGTTGCTCCTACTACTGCTACTCTCATAAATTAAAGATTTTATTTTTTATTAAAATTTTTGCAAAAATATGCTAAAATAAGTATAAAAATCAAGCCAAAATGGTATTTTTTTGTTTATTTATGGTAAAATAACATTTTTTAGCTCCAATACAGTTACAAAAAAAATCCCAAACAATACTTTTTGTTGTTTGGGATTTTCTAAATTTTAATTTTTGATTTTATTGCGCCCAATCGAAAAACTGCGTGCGCAAAGAATCCGAGGCAATTTCAGCAAAGGCGATAGATTTTGCGTGTTCTATACCTTGTATCACATAACAGCGAAGGTCTTTATCTGTACGTAAAGAAAAACAAGGCGTAGTTCCGTTCATATCAGGAGGAAAACAACCACCTGGACAATTTTTGTAGAATACAAACTCAGCATCAGTTGTCAATTGTCCGTTTTCAGTCAATTTGAAATGTCCACCAGCAATATTTAATTTGCGACTCGGGTTATTTCTATCCACCCAATTGCCTTGCATATTTTCATAAATAGGCATACCTGGTGCAAATTTTTCAGATTTTTCGTCGCCCAAAGGTTTTCCAGTAGAGGTAACTTTATCGTTTTTACAAGCAAAAATAGCCAATACTGCAATGATGGCTACAAAAAATGTTGATAATTTAAAATTCATAGAATTATAGGTTTTTGTATAAATAATTTTTTAAAAGCGCTGCAAAGATACAGCTAAATATTATAAATAAAAACTATACCAACTTTTTAGATAGGCGTATAAAAATAATTATAACTTTTTGGCGTTTTTTAAGAATGATATAAATATCTGACTATCAGGAAGTTATTTATTTCGTTTTTAAAAAATCGCCTGAGAAAAAGTGACGATTATTTTAGCCCAATTATTTACAATATAACTACTTGGGTCACATATTCTTCTTCACAAATTTTATTTGCAAACTCAATAATGGTATCTTTGGAATAAAGTAGTTCTTGTTTGAGCGAAGAGGACGATATTTTAATGTATAAAATGCGATTTCGCAACGAAATTTCATCAGTATATCTGTTCACAGTTGTTCCCATTTGTTTACGCCAAGCTGCCTCTATTTTTGTTTGCAAAAACATAGGTTTGGTTTTTTCATCGCTGAACATTGCTTTCAGTACTGATGATAACGTATTTTCGTTGTTATATGACATTTTATTTATTTATTGGCTAAAAGATACATTGCTGCCATTCTGACTGCAACACCATTTTCTACCTGCTGTAAAATAATGGAATGACCGCTATCTGCTACATCGGAGGTAATTTCCACACCTCTGTTGATAGGGCCAGGGTGCATTATAACTATCTCTTTATCAAGGTTTTGTAAGCGTTCGGCATTTATTCCGTAGTACAAAGCGTACTCTCTAAGCGAAGGAATGTATTTTATGTCTTGCCGCTCCATTTGTATTCTCAAAATATTTGCAACATCGCACCAAGCCAATGCTTTTTGTACATCATATTCTATTGCGACGCCAAGTTGCTCTAAATATTTTGGAATCAAAGTCGGTGGACCACAAACTTTTACGTGCGCTCCCAACTTTTGTAAACAAAAAATATTGCTCAAAGCTACTCGAGAATGTAAAATATCGCCAAAGATACATATTTTTTTTCCAGCCAAATCGCCTATTTTCTCTCTCATGGAAAAAGCATCGAGTAAGGCTTGTGTAGGATGCTCGTGTGTGCCATCGCCAGC
>JANMGN010000762.1:0-6827 GCA_031374645.1 Chitinophagales bacterium
AAAATATGATATGCCATTTCAACCGAAGTTGAAATGGCTATCATATAGGAATGTATGCTACTTTTAGACTTAAATTTCTGGTAATTAGTGATTTACAACTACTTTTACAGTTTGTGAAAATGCACCAACTTTTGCTTGCAATAAGTATAAACCGTTTGCAAAATTATTAACGGCAACATTGTAATTCTCTGTGTTTGGAGCAACTTCAAAACTTGCAACTACTTTTCCATCCAATGAAATAATAGAAATTTGTTTTGTTTGTGCCTCAAAGTTTTTAGAAAATACAACACTCATGTTATCGCTTGCGATAGAAGGTTGTACTTTTATTAGGTCGCTTAATTGTATATCTTTTGTGCCTACGCCCGAGCATTTTGCACAAGAATTGTAACAAACAGCATCTAAAACAGCATCGCCATTGATTACTAATTTACGGTTCACGAACTGTCCCGAAGGGTCTGTAATTGTACAAGGTTCGCCACCTTTAAATTGCTCTTGTTTTGCCCAAGCATCCATTTGGAATTTGTACTCAATCGTCCCTGCTGCGATAGTTGGAATTGTTACTTCATAGATTTTGTCTTTATCCGCATCTGTTAGTTCGTTTGCGTCAGCTGACCAATTATTGAAAGTACCACTAATGTATAGTTTTGTGAAAACATCTTTTGCGTTTTTCATATCCACTTTAAAAGTAATTTTACCCGCTTTTGGTACATTTCCACAAGCAGTTGTTGTAGAACATGAGCCAAAACAAGTATTCAAAGTAGTATCTTTTGTTACGTTTGGTAATTTTCTATCGTTGAAGTTTGCAGCATTTGCACAAGGCTGACCACCGATATTTTCTTTACAAGAATAATCAGGGCAATTGCCATTTGCAAAAGAGAAAAACGATTGGAAACCTTTTTGACGCTCAAATTTAATGGTATAAACGCCATCTTTGTCAGGATCTTGCATACGGTGTTTTCCTCCTGGAGCATCAAAATTGCCACCACCAACTAAATATACACCGTCTGGACTTGGTGTAACACTTGCTGTACCAAGGTTCATCGTGATATTCACGCCGTCGCCACACAAATAGCAGCTATTAAAGCAAACTGCAGGCAATACTTTATCAGTTGCAACAGTTAAGCTACGATTATGGAATTTTCCAGAGGGGTCAGTAACTGTACAAAGTCCCAAACCATTAAACTCTTCTTGTGCTTTCCAGTTATCGAGTGTAAATTTATACTCGTAACCACCTTGTGGAAGATTTAACTCAGCAGAGTAAATTTTATCTCCATCAGGATCAGTCAATTCGTTGGCATCTCCCGACCAATTGTTTATTGTTCCAGATACATATACCTTAGAGTAAGTACCTGTATAGTCTTTCATATTGACATTAAAAGTCGTTTTTTTAGGACCAACTGTTCCTGTTTGTACTTTTAAATCATCGAAATACCATGTTTTTTCAGCTGCCAAAACAAGGTCGAAATCAAAAAACAAAACGACTGTTTTGTAAGAGTGACCAGCTGCAGTATTATTTGGCGCATCAACAGAAGCTAAGGTTGGGTCAAAAGTCAATTCTACCCATTTGTTTACTTCTGTAATTGGAACTTTCAAAAGCCAATTTGGTGTACCATCGGTAGCACCTTCTAATTTTAAACCTAAGTTTCCAACGTGATCCGCCCAAACTTTGACAATAATTTTGCCACCTGCCGTAAGATCTACTTGTGTCGTAGGATTTGGATTAGAAAATGCACCTGCCCAAGACATTGAGGCAGCAGGTTTTTTAAATTCACCAACTTTTGCAGAAGTGTTGATACCTGTTTTATCGGGATTATCAATCACACCTGTAAGTTGTGGTTCGAGCGAGCTTCCAAAATATTGGAAAGTTGTCGTTTTCGGTGCGCTTTCAAAATCTAAAATTGTGATTTGCGCAAAGATGCTTTCGCTGATAAGCAAAAGTGAAAAGCAAAGTAATAGTAAGTTTTTTTTCATTACAAAAAATAAAATTTTATTGATTAAATTATAAGCAAAAGTATAAAAAAGAATATAAAACCTACAAAAGATTGTTGGACAAATGTAGGACAAGGTATTTTTTTTTATAATATGATAAAAAAACAGTGTTTTAATCTTCAAAATTTTCTTAATAAATCATTCAAGTCATCTTCTACACTAAGATTGAGGCGTTTTTTTAAGCGATATTTACTTTTCTCTACGCCAGGTACTGATATATTTAGTAAGCTCGCCATTTCTTTTACAGAGAGGTTGAGTTTTATCAAAATACAAACACGGAGGTCATTTTGCGTAAGGTTAGGGTATGTTTTTACTAAGCGTTCTGTAAAATTTTGATTGATTTGGTCAAAATAAACATTGAGTTGTTGCCAATTGTCTTCGTCGTGTAGCTCGAAATTGACAATATTTTCTAAAGTGCGGAGCTTTTTTAAGCTCGTTTCGGATTGCTCTTTGCGAAGTTCACTAAGTCCATCTTTGACTTTTTGCATCACTTCACTTTTGTGCGCCATCTGCAAAGCCTTAGACATGAGTTCGGTATTTTTTATACTCATATCGTTTAGCAATTTTTCATTTTGTAGGTTTAGTATTTCTTTTTCTTGTGCCACGATTTCAGCTTTTAGCTCCTGTTCACGGTGTCGTGTATAGAGGCGAAAAGCGAAAGCTGCTCCTACGGCTAAAACTAAAAAAACAAGCAAGCGAAACCAAATTGTTTTCCAAAAAGGTGGTGTGATTTTGATTGTTATAGTACGGATATTATCACTCCATTCGCCATTGTTATTGGTTGTTTTTACATAAAAGGTATAGTTTCCATGCGTAAGATTATTGTAAGCTGCGCTGTGTTTGTTCCCATCGCAATAACGCCAGTCTTTGTCTATACCTTCCAGTTGATAAGCGTATCTTAATTCGGTTTGGTTAGAAAAGTCTAAGGCGGAAAACTCAATCTCAAAAGTGTTTTGGGTATAATCAAGCGTTATTTCTGTTGTTTCTGTCAGGGATTTTAATAAAATATTATGCTCGTCGTTGGGCGTAACCAAATGATTGAATAGTTTGAAAGCCGAGATTTCGATTTTGCGCATCTTATTCTCGTTTCGAATCTGTTTTGGGTCTATGAAATGTATGCCATTTATACCGCCAAAACAAAGTGTACCATCGGGTAGCTTCGCTGCTGCCAAGTGATTGAATTGATTGTTTAGATAAGGTGTATGAAAATCGTAGTTTGCAACATGATAATTTTCTGTATTAAAATAAGAAATGCCTTGAAAACTACTGAGCCACAACATTCCGTCGTCGTCCTCAACGATGCCCATTATTGCATTATCCAATAAACCATTTGTGACATCAAAATGTTGGAAATCGTTGCCACCAAGCCAAAGGTTTAGTCCAGCACTTTCTGTACCAATCCAAAGCCGCTGCTTTGTGTCTTTATATATGCAACGTATGTCGTTTGCACTGATACTTGTAGGGTTTTCATTGTGCCGGAAGTGCGTAAAAACTTCAGTAGTAGGATCAAAAAAATCTAAACCATTGTTTTGTGTACCGAGCCAAATTGCGTTGTTTTCGTCTGCTAAAACGCAAAAAATATTATTTTCAGCAATAGAGTTTGGTAGGTAGGGGTCGTGTAAGTAGCGTTTTATTGCATTGGTTGTGGTACTGATTTTATTCAGACCTCCATCAAGTGTGGCTGCCCAAATATTGCTATTTTTGTCTTCGCATAGCGCCCAAATATTCTCTCCACTGAGCGCATTTGGGTCATTTACATTTTTAGAAAAATGCTTATTTTGTTTTGTTTTGGAATTGTAACAATCCAAGCCACGATTGAAATAACCGACCCAAAGGTTACCACGGCTATCTTCTAAAATTGCTTTTGGTACATTGCCAGAGGGAAAAGAAGTGCTGTTATTTTGAGCTTTGAGTGTTTGCCACGATTGACGGTTGTAGTCCCAAATATTCAGTCCTCCACCATCTGTTGCACAGTACAGTTGCCCTAAATTTTTACTTGAAAAAAGCCCTAAAACACTGCGATTAGCCAACTCGATGTTTTGTTTTGACCATTCTTTTAAGTTGTTAAAATGTTTTTTGTTTTGATTAAAAATATTAATTCCACCATTGTAAGTTGCTAGCCAAACATTGGCATTTTTATCTAAAAATATTTTTAATAAATTATTGGTATTCAAGGTGTTATAAAAATTTGGCGTACTTTTTTCTAAAGAAAAAAGCATTGTATTGGGATCACATTCGAGTAAGCCGTCGCCGTCGGAACTAAGCCAAATTCTACCATCGGGCATGGAGAGAATGTCCGAAATGCTATTGCTTGACATTCCCAGAAGTACATTTTTTTTATAATGCCTAAAAATATTATTTTGTGTATTTAAAATGTATAGCCCATCGCCTTCTGTTCCAATCCAAAGTTGTTGTTGTTTGTCAAAAAAAAGGCATTTTCTAAATGTATTTAAGTCTTCGTTCGGTGCAGTTTGATTATGAATTTGTAGCATCGAATTTTTTTCTATATCATAAAGATAGAGCCCTGTTCCTGCTCCTGCAATCCAAATTTTATCTTTTTGATTTTGTGCGAAAGCAAAAATATTATTGTTTTGAAAATTTCCGTTTTCGTTTCTAAAATGCTTTTTTATTTGCAAGTTTTTGTCAAGCCAAAAAGCGCCATTACCCATCGTAGCTACCCAAAAAGTGCCACTTTGGTCTTCAAAAATAGCATTTATTCTCGAATTAACAGTCTGAAAATCAATGATTTGTGACCACTCTCCTGTTTTTGTATTGTGCAAGAGCAAGCCATCTGTATCTGTCCCAACCCAAAGTCTTTCTTGACTGTCATGTAGTAAAGCATGTGCAGAGCGAATATTTAGTATTTTTTCATTTTTAGTCTTTACCTTCGAAAAAACCTGAAAAGTGTAAGCATCATAGCGTAGTAGCCCACTTTGTGTTGCCAGCCACATAAAACCCGAATTGTCTTGTGCAATAGCATTGACGGTATTGTGCGGTAATCCTTCTTTTATAGTCAAATAATCGAAGCTGCGTTGTGCAGTGCTTTTTCCAATGCTAAAAAAATAAAAAAATGTAAGTATAAAAAAGTGTCTTTGCACGGTTTGTTTATTTAAAAAAATGGCAACAAAAGTAGTATTAAAATATTGATTAATATCCTTTGTTTTGTTTCAATACACCATTACTGATGTCGATTTCTGTTTGCGGAATAGGTAATAATTCGTGTTTGTCTTTTTGAAAATTGGTTTTTTCAGCAGCTTGCATTACTTCGGCAGCTCGTTTTTGACGGATGAGGTCAAACCAACGGTGTTGTTCCATCGCCAATTCTATGCGGCGTTCTTTCCAAATTGTCAATCGGTCACTGTCTTTTCCTTTGGAAATCAAGTCGGGCAAAACTAAATTAGCAGGTAAAGTACCTCTCGCACGAGTACGGATTTGGTTTATAATTTTCATCGCTTCTGCAGATTTTCCATTTTCATTCATCGCCTCTGCCGCAATTAACAATACGTCAGCGTAGCGATAAATTCGGATATTTCCTGGGCTATTCTCTTGAAAACCAAGGTGTTGTGGTGTCCACGCTTTTTGATTGTAACGCTCGTTGAAGGTTTCTGGATTTTTTTCGACAAGAGCTGTTCCGTCAGGAAGCACTTCGCCGACGTACAAAATTGTACCTTCACGACGAGGATCGCCAGGCTCGTAAGCGGCTACCAAATTATCCGAAGGACGATTGAAGCCCCAACCTAAATTTGGTGTTCCTCGCACGCCTTGTATCTGATTCCATTGTGCGCTGCCCAAAGTTTCGGCATTGATGAGTGTAGCTTGAATTTCAAAAATACTTTCGCTACAATTTTCATTTTCGATTAAAAACTGGTCGCTATAACTCGGAAAAAGACTGTATTCTTTGGTATTGATAACTTCGGTTGCGAGTTGTTCTGCTTTTGTAAAATCTCCTTTTGTAAGGTACATTTTTGCCAAAAAACTCTTTGCTGCGCCACGAGTTACACGTCCCACATCGCTGCTTGGATATTGTGATTTTTCGGGTAAAACACTTGCGGCATCTATCCAATCTTTTTCGATTTGTGCATAAATATCTGCCACAGGAGCACGGCTTTGAGAAAATTCGCTTGGCGATAAAGATTTGGTAATCAAAGGAATATCTCCAAACCAGCGAACCAAATTAAAGTAGTAGTACGCTCTGAAAAATTTAGCTTCGGCAATTAATCTTGCTTTGAGTTTTTCATTCATCGTAATCTCTGGAATACGCTCAATCGCAATATTACATCGTGCTACGCCTTGAAAATAACCTGTCCAAATGGCTACAACGCTCGGATTGTCGGGCGTATGAATGAAGTTATCAAGGTCAGATTGATACAATCCATCGCTTGTCGTGCTGCCTTTGTCAGCATCGTCGCTGATAATATCTGTGCAGCCCAGAAAACCGAAAGCGTGCGTTTCCCAAACACGCAATTGTTGATAAATCGCATTGACGGATTGTATCGCTTGCTCTTCATTTGTAAAAAAAGTATCGGAAGTGAGTTGCCCAAGCGGACTTCTGTCTAAAAATTCTTTTTGGCAACTTGAAATGGCAAAAATGCCTATAAATAGTATTATTTTTTTCATTATATAGCGTTTTTTAAGCAAATTATTGTGTTTAGATTTGATTTTGAGGATTTATTTTACAGTTTGTTAAAATCCAACATCAATTCCCACTATCCAAGATTTTGTAATTGGGTACGTTCCTCTGTCTATATTACTATCCAAAACATTACCACCATTGGCGATTTCGGGCGAGTAACCTGTATATTTTTGCATTGTCCAAAGGTTTGTACCTGTCGCATAAA
>JANMGN010000783.1:0-7143 GCA_031374645.1 Chitinophagales bacterium
ATATGATTAGGCATTACTACAAATTCGCCTAATTCAATATTTTTCGCATGACTTTTTATTTCGTACCACATCAAATCTGCAATTACACCGCAATTAGACAATACCTGTTTCCCATTCTCAATTTTTCCAAAATAATGCTTACGATTTTTAGTACAAATAGTAATAAAATATGCCCCTTCACTGGAATAGTCCCAACTTTGTAAACGTGCAGAGGGAATTCTGTATTTACCTTCAAATTTATCGCCCATCTATTTATTTTTCTGATTAAAAAATATACAAATTATATTGAATAAAACTAAATAAATTATTCCAAAATACACACAAAGCTAAACAAATTTCCCAAATCATACAAAAAAAACATGAAACTAAACCAATCTCTAATTCCTTCCCCTATCTCTTCCGCCAAAATTGGTTCTACCTCCGTCTTTTTTAGGTTCAGGGCGACCAGCTTTATTCAAAAAATAAGTGGCTTGCAACATGAAATACTGGCTCAAATTTAAGGCTTGCTCGTCGCTAATATATTGGGCTGTTACGTCCCGATTAATACTTCTATTTTGTTTTAAAATATCAAAGGCAGATAATTTTATTTCCAGTTGTTTATCTTTTAAAAATGATTTTGCCAAAGAAGCATTCCAAATCGTAAAAGCCTGATTGAAGCCATCGCTCAAACCAAAATAGCGATTAAATGTAGCATCGCTACTCAATTCTATGGCAAAAGGCAACTGAAAAGTAATTTCTGCACCACTATCCCAATTGTAATATTGGTTATTCTGACGTAAATTCAAGTTATTTTTTGCTAAATTATAACTCAAACCGCTTGTCAGTACAACATCAACTTTGTCATTGTTATAATTCAGTTTTAGATTTCCACCAATGCTGTTCGTATAACTTTCCGAACGTGCTTTATTGACAAAAGCAATGCGTTTATTACCACGAAAAGAAGCATCAAGATTGAGTTTTACTTTTTGAATAGATGTCCCTACTCCCAAAAATGCGCTGTAATTGTAGTTGCCGTTTACGTTGATAGATTGAGAAGTTTGCCGTCCTTTTCCATCAAAAATAGTAGCCGTAGAAAAAGCATTTTGGGGCAGCGCAAAACGTGTCATTGCGTGTATAAAATTATTTTTTTCAGTATCAAATTTATGAAAATTCGCTTGCCAACTGTTTGTATATGTAGGCAACAAATCCAAATTTCCCAATTGCACACGCAAAGGGTCAGCATTATTGGGCGCACTAATGAGCTGAGAAATATTAGGATAATTAACATTCGTATTGTAATTTAGACCTACTTTTACTTTTTTAGGCAAATTATATTGAAAACGAACGGAAGGCAAAAAATACTTAAAATACTGATTTATAGCTGTTTGTGTAAGTGAAAAAATAGTTTTTCGAGGATAAAATTCGTAAATACCTTCCATAGTCAAAGTATAAAACGATTTTTCATATTGCAGACGTGTCGTTGCTCGATGTTGCTGATTGACAGATTTTAAATTTGCACTAACGTTTGGGTCAGGATAAAAAACATCTGTGCCATCATCTAAAACAGAAGCATTCCGAAGGCTCGTATTGCTCCATTTTCCATAAAGATACGCTGTTTCGAGTTTCCAGTTTTTAGTCAAAGGCTCTGTATAATTGAACGATAATGGCGCAGAAAATGTCTTATTTTCATTGTTCCAAAGCTGAACATATTTTTTTTGAAAAATACTATCTTTTAACGCAATTGTATTGGATTCTCTGCTGTTTCCTTCAGAAACATTGAAGGACAAATTAAGTGAAAAAGTACGCCCTTCTTTTGCAAATTTATGCTTGAAAAGAACATTTCCTTTAAAGTTAAAACTATTGCCAAAAGCTCTTATATCTCGTTTTTGTTCGTTCCACAAAACCTCTTTTATGTAAGAATTAGTCGCTTGAAAAGACACATTATCTTTATTTTGAAAGGTCAATGAAGGCGATACTGCCAGCGAAGTTCTTTTGTTAAAAGTATAGTCATAATTCAAATTAAAACGATGTGTTTTTCGTATGTCATCTGATGCAACTTCCTCATTTTGAATTAGTTCTGACTGAAAATATTTTGTATTACTGCTGCTTTTTTGCTTTTGTTTCGTTTCATTAAAATGATAACTGCCTGTAATTTTCGTTTTCTCTTTTACTTGAAAACTAAAATTTGTCCCTATTGAATAAGCTGTATTTATACCTTTTTTTTGTCCACCCAAAAGAGCAGTATTAACATCATCAGTATTTGTTGTATATCCTCTTCCACTACGCAAATCACCATAAACATCTTGAACAGAAAAAGGCACATCATTAATATTATTGGCTGTTCCGATAACGGAAATGGATTGTTTAGGTTTATATCGAGAATATGTTCCAGAAGATTTAAAACGCTCGTCAGAACCCAAACCAACATTTATTTTACCAAAACTACCCTTCTTTTTGTTTGCTTTGAGCTTCAAATCAATCGTTTTTCCAGTAGAGCCATCGTTTATTCCCGTAAATTGGGATTGCTCCGATTTAGTATCATAAATCTGTACTTTTTCGATAGCATCGGCAGGCAGGTTTTTGGTTGCCATTTTTGGGTCATCGCCAAAAAAGGGTTTTCCGTCCACCAAAACCTTAGTAATACTTTCGCCCTGTGCCTTAATACTTCCCTCTTTATCAACGTCCAAACCAGGCATTTTTTTCAGCATTTCTTCCACATTCGCATTAGGTCGTGTCTGAAAAGCCTTCGTGTTGTACTCTATTGTATCTCCTTTTAATGCAACCGCTACGATTTCTGCTTTTATGGTTACGTCTTTTAAAAGAGTAGATTTTTTAGTCATTTTAAACACAGCAATATCTACTATTTTACCAGCGTCCTCGGTCAAAATTGTAACTTTTCGGGACTGCGTTTCGTAGCTCAAATAAGTTATACTCAAATGATAAACACCTGATTTTAAGTTACTTATAGCGACACTTCCGTTATCTTCGGTATAATTCACTTGTACCAATTGACTGTCCTTCGCATTAATTAAAGTCGCTGTCGCAAAACCCAATGCTTCGCCACTAATACTGTCTTTGACAATAGTTTTTATGGTTGTTTTTTGAGCAAAAACGACATTTGCAAAAAACAAAAGATAAACATAAACGTACAATTTTTCATTATTTATTCCCATAAAATTTATCTTTGTAACGTGTGACTAATAAGTTGTGGATTTATGGTTAGTATATTAGAAGATAGACGAGCTAAATTTGAAGTTCAATGCAGCGCATTGGGCTGAAAATTTAGTGAAGTATAGCTTTTAATAGGCAAGCAGAAAACACAAGTTATTATTCACACGTTACTTTACTCCAATTCATTGGATTGTTTGCAATGTAATTTGTATATAGTAAATGTAAAAAATAAGTTGTGCAAAAAAAATACTACGTTCATTTTTAAACACATAGAAACTATGTGTTTTAAAGAAAATATCACGAAGTGATGAAAATGAGTAAGTCATTTTTAATCGTCACATGATCATAAATTTACTCTTCCATAAATTCTTTCCAAAACTCAGGTTCATATTTTTCCCAAGCATGAACAGCAAAAGGGAGTTGCCCAATTTTTTGATAAGAAACAGAAGGCTCTAACTCAAATGCAAAATGCAAGGCTTTTTCGGCACTTGGAAAACGCAAAAAAGGATATATTTTAGGCACTAAAACGCACCAAATAAAATCCTCGTTTTTAGGAAAAATTTTGAAAATAAATTGTGTAATAAAGGACAAACGGTAAAAAATACTGACTTTTCGGAGGCTAAAACCACCATTTCCAACTTTACCTAACATCCATGAACTTAAGTCAAAAAATACCTTCTTTTTCACCTGCGGTGGCGCAATAGTCCAAGGCGAACCTACATAGTCATAATCGTAGCGACACCATTCTAATAATTTATTTTCAAATACGTAAACATCTGTTTGACAGATTAATAAATATTTATATTTTTTGAATAAATAATAAAACGATGACGATACTAACAGTCTGTTGTAGGAAGAAATACTATCAAAATACGTAGCTTCCAAGGCTTGAAATACAGCTTCGGAAAAAAGAATTTCATAGTACGAGATGTCCATTTTATCAGGATAAATAAAAACAGTAGGAAATGTCCCCAACACCTTTTTTGTCCTTAAAATAGAGCATTCTTCACTCAAACTGGGTATTTCTTTGTATATAGGTATAATTATGACTACTTCTTCTTGCATGATTTTTTATTAAAAAAAACTAAAAATAACGAGAAAGTGACTTATACGTAAAAACACGTATAAAAGATATACTTCCACTTTCCGCAAAAATGTCACACTTTTTTTGCACTCACACCAACAGAATATATCCCTACTAAAGCAGGTATCTATCTCTATTTAATTCCAAATTTAACTAATATATTAAAAAAATATGTGTTTTTTTTCATATTTTTTGTAATAATATTTAAAAAATAGTTGGATATTTGTGTTAAAATTATTAACTTGTTGAAAATTTGTACATTTTTTGTATCTGTTCTGAAATAGTTCTTACTATTTTGGTGTCATTTTTTCAGAAACGATGTAAATAACTTACTGATAATCAATTATTTATATCAGCATTTCAAAACGCTAAAAAAAGTAATAGATGTACATTTAAGCCTATTTTTACAAAAAGTATTTGTCACAAAGATATACAAAACCTTAATTTTTTCTAAATTAAAATAAAAATTCGCAAATACAGTTATTTGTGACCAAAACCGCTCAATTTGAAATCATTTTTAATCAAAATTAAACGCACTGATATGATGAGAAGATTATTAAACACCATTATTATTGTGCTAACGACGTTCGCCTCCCTAGTTGCACAATCTCCAACCCAAAACTCTAACGGAACAGCACCTGTTGCTTCTTCTGACAACGCGCTTTTGCTACTGGAAAACACTAAAACTGTCGGCGGCGGCGAAGCAGGTGGTATCAAATACCTCTCTGCGGCACAAGCACGACAATTGGTAAGAAGTGCTTTCAGTCTTTTGCGAGAATACTCTGTTTCGGTAGATGCCGAAATTACAGGTAGTTTTACAGAAACAACTAATGAAAAAGTAGCTGCTGTAAAAAAAGAAGAAACGCCTGTTGCAAACAGCAATACGCCTTCTTTTGAAACATTAAGTCAATTGCCCGATGAAAAATTTGAGCAATACTTAATAGGTATGGAGCAGATTTTACAAAAGAAAATCAAGTCGGCAGAAACTACGGAATACTCTTCTATTTCTGCAAAGACGGAGCGTCAGGCTTTGCTAAGCCGTTTGCAGTCTATCATGCGTAGCGCAACTTGTTTGGTAAACAAAAACGAAGGTATTTTTATCAAGACAATAGATCTTGATGGCAACGATATTATCGCCTTCCGTTTGGATTCTTTGCGCTCAAATGCACGTTACAGCTTAGTAGAAAACTACCGTGAAGGTCTGTCACGTATTCGCAAAGACCAAGTTTATGGTTATTTAAACTATTGCGGAGAAGAAGTTGTACCTGCTCAGTACGAGCTTGCTGAAGCATTCAATAGCGGCAAAGCATTGGTAAAAAAAGTGAATTGGTATTTTATCCAAGCCAATGGCGAAGAAAGTGACGCACTTGAAAATATCGCTGACGCAAAGGCCTTAAAAAGTGGTATTAGCGTCGTCAAATTAATAAATGGTAAATTTACATTTATCAAAAACGACTATGACAAAACGAAACAATACTCAGCTGCTCAGTACGACAATATAGAGCCTTTTTACAAAAAAGAGCTTTTTAAAGTTCAAAATTTGAAAAAACAAGGACTTATCGCATTGGATGGAACAGTTCGTTTACAACCTATATATGATGTTATCGAGCCGCTACAAACGATGGGACTTTTCCGCATCAAATTAGAGGACAGATGGGGCATCATGGATAGTGTTGGAAATATCAAGTTTAGCACTGATTTTACGAGTATTTCTAATTTCGATAAATTTGGTATCGCTACAGCACAAGACGAAAAAGGCATACACTTACTCAATGCCAAAGATTTTACGCTTACAAGAGGTTACGCAAGTATTTCAGCTGTAAATGCGTATGGTTTAGCGACTGTTCGTGATACAGAAACGAAACTTTTTGGTCTAATAAATGATAAATTGGAAGTCGTAATGAAACCAGTTTATTCGTCTTTGAGCGCATACAATCAGTACGGATTAGCGCAGGCTTGCCTTACGCCTTCGGCTTGTGGTTATATAGATACGAAAGCGCAAGAAGTAATTCCTATGTCTTACAGCGATATTACAGACTTTAATTCTCAAGGTTTGGTGGTAGCAAAAGGTATCGACGCAGGTTGTACAACTGGCAAATGTACTTACGAAACGATTTTAGACCGCAAAGGCAAAACTGTTTTGGCAAGAGCTTTGAAAAATGCGGATAAAATCCACTACGAATTGCAAGATTCTATTTTTAGCCAAAACTATATCAGTGTCCGTGTCATTGAAGGTAGCGAGGCTGGTTTTCAGTTGATTAATAAGAATACTTTCCAATTAATTAACCCAACTTCTTATAAAGCAATCTTCCCTGTTGATATTTACGGAATGATTCGTGTGAGTAATTTTGATGGAATGCAAGGTATTATAGATACGACTGGAAAAGTTATTTCTAAATGTAGCTACAAAGAAATCAAACGTCCTAACGAAAATTATTATCCTGTAAAAGATGATAAAGGTAAATGGGGTTTTATTGACAAAAAAGGAAAACCACAAATCCCGTTTGAGTACGATGAAGTTCGTAATTTCCGCTTAGGATATACTATTGTTCAAAAAGGAAAAGAGTTTGGTGTTATCAATCGTTTTAATGCAAAGGTTGTACCTTGTGCTTTCAAAACAGCTACTTTTTCTGACCAACAAAAATATGTTTTGACAGAAGAAAATGGCAATGAAATCATTTTGAATGATAAGTTAGATTGTGAAAAGAATTGTACTCGATTAGACGAAATTCGTCGTGTAGAATCTGGTACAAAATAAAAAGTAGCCCATCTAAATCTAATGGTTCATCCATGATTTTGGCGGAACTTCCACGGTAAAACCCGTTAGGTCTACAATACCTCACGGTTTTATAGAGCGCAATAAATCTATACCGCAAAAATCATGGATGAACCAATCTAATCTAAAAGGA
>JANMGN010000795.1:0-5735 GCA_031374645.1 Chitinophagales bacterium
AAAATCTGCCCTTTTATTTCTGTCCAACTTTTGATTTTAAAACCAAAACGGAGCATTATCCAATGCACCGCCGAATGTTCAACCGCCCACGGTTGCCCCAATATATGCGCCCTTTCAAGATGATACCAAGCCAACGGCAAATTATTTTGGTTCATGCTGTTTTGATATGCTGTGAGTTCGGCTTAATAATATGCCCGTAAGCCGTTTGGCATTTTCCAATAAAATTTCATATTTAAAATTGAGTTTTAGTGAACAAAAAATTATCGCTTTACGACCTTTCCTTCTACAAAAGTTTTGAAAAAATCATCTTTGAAGTTTTGACCGATTGGCAATTCGATTTTGTCCAAATAGACCGTAAAATTATCGCAAGAAACGATGTGCGTTGTATTGATAATGTAGGATTTACTAATACGGTAAAATAGAGTAACAGGCAATTGGTCAAAAATCGTTTTCAAATTCACGGCAGTTACCACTTTTTGAGTTGCTGTATGGATAATGACGTAATCTTTCAAACCTTCTATGTATAAAATGTCTTTAAAAGATAGTTTGAAATATTTTCTATCTGCTTTAATGAAAATAAAATCGTCATTTATCTGTTCAATTTCAGATTTGTCGCCGTCTTTTTGTAGCAAATCATAATGATTTTGCGCTTTATTTACCGCTTTCACGAACCTTTCAAAACGAATTGGTTTTACCAAATAATCAACTGTATCGAGTTCGTAACTATCCAAAGCGTACTGCGGATAAGCGGTGGCAAAAATAATCATTGGACTTTTGACCAGCGTATTCACGAACTCCAATCCACTAATATCGGGCATATTAATGTCTAAAAAAATGAGGTCTATTGTGTTTTGTTGCAACAAAGTAACCGCATCTAAGGGGTTGCTAAAACAACCCATGAGCTGCAATTGTGGCATTTTGGAAACCAATATATTCATGCCTTCTCGTGCCAAAGGCTCGTCGTCAATGATGATACAATTCATATCGGAAATTTTAATTTTACTTTGAATAAAGTATTTTCTTCATTGATTTCTAAGGTATGTGCCGTACCATAGAGCAAATCTAAGCGTTTTTTTACATTAGATAAGCCAATACCGTTTTCTTTTGATTGATTTTTTGAGGTCGATTTTGAATTGATAATTTCAAAATGAACTTCATTTTCAAAACGCCAGAAAAAAACATTAATGTAAGAAGGTTCTCGACTTTGACTATGTTTTATGGCATTGTCAATGAAATTAGTGAACAAAAGTGGCGGTATAAGGATATTATTAACATCATTTCTGACAATAATGTTTATGGTCAAATCATCACGCCTTATTTTTTCCAATTCCAAGTATTGTTCTATTATTTCAATGTCTTTTTTCAATAAAACTTTATCGTGTTGGCTGTCATAAATTTGATAGCGCAACACATCTGACAAACCCAAAACAATATCGGAGGCTTTTGTCGGGTCGGTATTGATCAAAACGTGCAGATTATTTAACGTATTGAACAAAAAATGAGGATTGACTTGATTTTTTAGCTGATTGAGCTCTGCATTAAGTTTCTCTTGCTCTAAGGCTGCAAAACGTTCTTGGTCATTTATCCATTCTTTGAAAACTTTATAACCCGTTGTGGCACAAAGGAATACGATTGGGAAAAGAGCAACATTGACAAAATCCTCGAAGGTAAAATGAACCGCATATTTTTCAATTTTATTAAAACAGATAACATAGATACGTTGTATAAAATAGCCGATTAAGAAGAAAACGATTGCAGAAATTAAAATGCCCATTAAATAATGCGAATACAAACCTTTTTTGAAATAACGAGGAAATAAAACATATAGATTGAAATAAATAAGCATTAAAGAAATAATCATGTCAATCAACTGTCCAATGTAGAACACCTTGAAAGGAACATTCATTTTTTCGGCATATAGTGCTATACTATCAGGCGAGAACAAACCATAAAGCAAGGTAATAACCAAAACAAGCAAAAAATGACGCACATAAAACCAACGTCTTTGCATCAGAAAAGATAGAATTGGATTTTGATTTATCTGAGCCATTATTTTTTATTAATTAAATTTGATTTTTAAAAAAACACTTGTAACTTTGACTAAATTTATAGATACATGACAATATATAGCGTTTATGATGAAATTGCTGAATTAATCAGTAGCCTTCATCCCGAAAAAGTATTGGCATTGAAAGCCAATGCTGAAATAACAAATCGCCTTGAAGTTTTGATTGAAAAGTCTAAAACAATAGAGCTAAACAAACAAGAAAAAGACGAATTAGACCACTACATCGTTTTAGAACGATTGATGCGAATGGCAAAAATCCGTTCCAAAGCATTGCTAACATGAACCGATATATTATTTTTACATAAAATTACCGATTTATATACTCGTCAAAAACACCTAAAATTTCTTCAAAATTAGCTCTGCCAAAACCAATTCGAGCGTGTTTGCTGCCATATTCAAAGGTTTCGGAAGGCAATAACATAATGCCCGTATCTTGTACCAATCGTTCTGCAAAATCCATTGCTTTTTCTTTTATTTTTAGTTTCACAAAAGCCGTTGAGCCTGAATTGGGCATTGGAAAATCCAAAAAGTGTTCGTTTTTTGTTGCAAAATCTTGAAAAATGCTTATGTTTTTTTTAATTTTTTCAATATTCGGTTGAATAAAATGCTCCGCATTATTGAGCGTAATCGTTGATAAAATCTCGCTTGTTGCGCTATTGCAAATAGATAAATAATCCTTGAAACTTTCCACTTTTAGCAAAATATCTTGGTTTTGACTTGCCAACCAACCAATACGCAAACCGCCTAATCCAAAACTTTTTGCCATGCCCCAAAGTGCTACACCATTTTCGTAAAGGTCAGCTACCGAAGGCAATTTTTGGCTTTCGTCAAAAATCAAATCGTAGTACATTTCGTCCGAAAAAATCGGAATATTTTGCTTTCTTGCTATCTCAATCATTGCCAACAATTCGGACTGATTTGGCGAAAAACCTGTCGGATTGTGTGGAAAATTGACGATGATTAATTTTGTTTTGGGCGTAACCAATTTTTCGAGCTGCGAAGGGTCATAATACCACGAATGATTGCTAAAATCAGGTTTCCAAAACACCAATTTACAACCAACACTCTTGGCAACTTGGTACATAGATTGGTACATCGGCGACATACAAACAACCTCGTCGCCTCGTTTCAAAAGTACATTCATCAACGCAAAATTCAACTCGCCAGGCGAACCAACAACGATATTTTCGATGCTAATACGCTGATAATGAGCCGCTATTGCGCTGCGAAGTTCGTGGCTTCCTCGTGTTTCGGTATAACCCAATTTCAAGGAACTCCAATGCTCTTTTTCTTTGTCAGAAGCCAAATTTAAGACATATTCCATTGCAAAACCATCGCAATCAGAACTCGATAATAGGTATTTTGCGGAAAACTCATGTCGTGCAAAATAACGCTCAATGGCAAAATCTTTTATAGTCATTTTTTATTGCTTTATTCAAAAGACAAAGTTAGCATTTATCTGAAAAATCACGCAATAAAACCATTGTTTCATTGCGTGATAACATAACAACTAATTTCGGATTAGTATTTTTTACTTCTTTTTAAAAATGGACAAAGAGGTTATTACGCCAATTTCTAATTTAGGTTGATTAAATTGCAAAAACAACGCTTTAAAATCAATGAGAGGCGCAAGTCCTATCTGCGTATAAAACTTAATAGGAAGATTAAGTTTTGGCATAAAATCATAACCTACTCCCATGAAAGTTGTCACTAACAAATAGTCCTTACTTGAAGACTTTGGCGTCTCTGAACCATCCGCATTTTTGACATACGTTGGCTGTCGAATTGTCGCATCTCTAACATAACCGACGCCAAGATTGAGCTGAGTAAAAATACCACTGTGCTGATATGTTGTACGTTTCATCCAACTCGTACTAAATCCAATGCCTCTTACCAAATCTGCTTCATTAAAAAGCAAAAAATTAAGGGCGAAAAAATTTTCTTTAGTGCGCTCAAAATTTTTGATAGTGACGCTCTTGCGTTTGAACATGAATTCGGCACCGACGACAAGACCTGGCTGTTTGAAATCCGCATCCGTCCAATACGCCAATTTGACATTAGGAGTTTTGTCTTTTTCTAATTTTTCTACCTTTCGCCATTGTGCAAAACCCATAAATTGGGCGCATAAAAATGCGATAATTAATATTATTTCTTTCATTTTTTATCAGTTTCCATGGGTTCAAACCCAAGGCTATGTGTCGGTCATTCCTACGGAATTTTACCGTTATAAAATATTTTTTTCATAAAAAAGTACAAATTACGTGTACGTTACGTTCTCCTTCCCTTTTGGGGAAGGTCGGGATGGGGCTTTTATTCAACCTTCAATTTAATAATTCTATCGTCTTCTGCTTTCGGAGTGCCACGACCATCACGATTGCTCACACAGAGATAAAATGTGCCATCAGGTGCTTCATAAATATCCCGCAATCTGCCAAAAGTATTCTTCATATACTCCTCAATGCGTAAGATTTTACGTGGATTATTGGGGTCAATAATGGCTCTATGCAGCGTTTGTCCACGCAAACTAACAAACAAAAAAGAGCCTTTCCACTTGCCATTTTTTACGAAAATTGCGCCTGCAGGCGCCCAAGTTGTGGTCGTACCACTGTTAAAAATAGGCGACACCAACCCTTCTTTTTCTTGTGGACCAACGATGATAGGCCAGCCGTAGTTTTTACCTTTTTCAACAATGTTGATTTCATCGTTGCAGCAGCCGCCACCCAAAATTCCACCCGAAGGTCCATGTTCTGTAACAAAAAGATTATTTGTACCTGGCTGCCAAGCAAGACCTTGCACATTACGATGACCATAAGTCCAAACATACGAATTAGGAAAAGGATTGTCCGAAGGGATTGTACCATCTGTATTCATACGGAGGATTTTACCGTTCAAACTGTTCAAATCTTGTGGTTTTGTATCGTCAAAACCATCTCCAACTGTCCAATACATTTTGCCATCGGGACCAAATTTGATAGGCCCTCCGTTGTGATTAAGTTGTCCTTTGATGCCATCAATTAAGGTTTTTTCCTCAACACCTGTATTAGAGCCTTTCGTTTCTTTACAACGGACGATACGGTTGTTGAATTTCCAATCGGGTGTCGTATAAGTATAGGCAATGTATAAGTACCCATTTGTTGCAAAATTAGGGTCTAATGCAATACCCAAAAGCCCCGATTCAGTTTCTTCGATTACATTTGTGAGGTTCAGCCACGTTGTCATGACACCATCTTTGACAACTCGGATACGCCCTTCACGCTCCGTAAAAAAAATACGCCCATCAGATGCAAAAGCCAATTGCCATGGCGTTTTTAAGTCTTTCAACCATTCTTCGGTAACTAATTTAGCGGTTTCATCGCTTTCTACTTTTTGGCAAGAAAAAGCCAAAAGACCAACGAATAATAAAAACAATAACTTTTTCATAAATTTAAATTGATTTTTTTTAATAAAAAGAATTAATTATTTTGGAGCTATAGTAGAGCCAAGCTCCAGCTTGGCTGCAAGTTAGTGGTTAGTGTTCTATTTTTTACGGCGAATAATTTGTGGTATAAAAATAAAACCCGTTTCTAAAGCCTGCGCTACTTCAAAAAAAGAGTGTTTATTAGGGTAGTTGTAATTAATTGAAGCACGAAGAAAGTAAAGCGCAGGAATCTTTGTTTTTCTTCTAAAA
>JANMGN010000802.1:0-9569 GCA_031374645.1 Chitinophagales bacterium
TAGCTGGTTTTCCTAAAACAGATGTGGATTATTTTCACAAACTGAATTTAGACCCTCTCAAATGCGGTAAGTTTTTAACCAATGAGGACACCGAGCGTAAAAGTGGAGGAGTATGTATCAAATCACTTGACGATATAACGGTAAATACTACTATAAGCACAGGAACTAATGGTACAATAACACTTACATTTCCAGCTAATACAGGCGGCTATGCTGTAAGATGGTTACAAAACGGTGTAGTATTGCCACAGTATAATGACTTGATAAATATTTCAAATCTTGCACCAGGAACGTATTGTTTTGAAATTGTATGCGAATGTTGCAAATTTGACGACTGTATCGAAGTACCCGCGTGTCCGTCTCTCCTCAAAGACCATGTACAAACCAATCCTTCTTGCACGAACAGAAACGATGGAAGCATCGCTATTAAGGATTTGAACGGAACTACACCTTATACTTTTGCATGGAGTACAGGGCAAACAACATCTATTATTACAGGACTAAAAAAAGGCACTTATCAAGTAACTATCACAGATGCCGACGGCTGTAAAAGCAATCATTCTTTTGTCCTGCAAGACCCTATTGACATCAAAGCAACTGTAAAAAATATATGTGGCGCAGGCGAAAAAGGCAGTATTTCACTAACTATCACTGACAACAGACCCGCAGGCGCAAGCCCTATCATATTCATTTGGGAAAAATTTGTAAATGGTCAATGGACCAATTTTTCAGGAGAAAAAGACCTCACAGACCTTAGTGAAGGTAAATACCGCCTCAGCACTACTGACGATGCTGATGAGTGCTATATACAGATAGGGGAGTATGAAGTGAAAAAATCCGATTTACAAGTATCCTATAGCATTGCACCTGTTAATGGTGGACCAGGAGAATGTACATTTATTGTGAACTCGGGCGAAGCACCATTTCAATATGAATTTTCAAGTGGCACAATTAGCCAAAGTGGAACTATTGATAACGTAGGTATTCCTACGACTATTGGTAACCTCAACCCAGATATTTGTATCTTGAAAGTAACTGATGCGAATGGCTGTGAAAAACAATTCACAGTAATAATGTATCAATGTGGCGACCCAGATTTAAAAGATCCATCCTTTGACATTACCAATATTAGTACAAAAGGAGCATCCGATGGGCGCATTTTCATGACTACTCTTAATCAATTTGATCCTAATGTATATTATTCATGGACTGGGCCAAATGGTTTTACCGCCAATACCAAAAGTATTAGTAACCTAAGCGAGCCAGGAAAATATTGTGTTCGTATTCTGGATAAATCTTGTGGTACTGAATATGAGGTTTGTGTTGTTATTGACAATGGTTGTTTTTTATTTGATGCTAAAATAAAAAACCCTTGCAAAGGACAATCTAATGGTAGTATTACCCTTAATGTTAATAATAACGGCAAGCCATATAATGTGCTTTGGTCTAATGGTCAAATATCAACTACAGCAGTAGATTTAAGTGCTGGAACGCATGCAGTTACAATATCCAATACCGAAGGCTGTACAAAAACGAGACAATTCGACATTAAGGATGTAGAAAATACATATATTGAATATCAGACTGTTTATCCTTGTAACGGAGAAGCTAACGGGAGTATTAAACTTTTACTGAATGATTGTGATTGTGATGTAAAGTGGAGTAATGGTGCAACTACTCCATACTTATCAAATCTAACAGCAACAGAGGCAAGTACGCTAATATATACTGTAACAGAAAATGGATGCGCCCATCCAAATAATTCGGTTATTTTATCATCATTAAACCCTTATCAATTATATCTGCGTAGTCGTTCGTTCGACCCTTGCGGTGATATTATAGCTATAAGTGTAGAATTAGTTTCTGTTCCTAATAGTATGGGACTTGGTTCGACAGTAACTTACCAATGGAACACGGGATCAACTGGTGATACTAAAACTGTAACTACGTCAGGTTGGTACACGGTTACAGCTACACAAACAGCTAACTCCTGCCAAGTTACAAAGTCTTTTTTTGTCAGTCCAGACCAGTTCGCTATCAAACCAATCATTGAAAGCCCTTGTGTAGATAAAAACAATGGTTCTATTTGCTTTAATTTACCAGATGAATATACTTTTTTATGGAGCAATGGAGAAAAAGGCTCTTGTATTAAAGGCTTAGAGGAAGGCAATTATTCTGTTTTGATAACAAAAACAAAGCTACCAAATTGCTCAAAATATATACAAATAAAACTGACTAATCTTACCGAAAAAAGCCTAAAAGTTGAACAAGTAAAATGTAAAAAAGGTATCAATATCGTATCTTGTGAGGGTCTGTTTGAACAAATTTTCGGTTCACAAAAATGTGAGTATTCACTTTTTCTTGACGACAATCTAATTGCAGGAAATTGGGACGGAAAACCAATTCAATTAGAAAATTTTGGTATTAGAAAATTATTCTTAAAATCTAATTGCTGTAATTTGGATATTGTAAAAGATATTGAATTTAAAGATTTACGGATAACACTAACTCCTAAAATAGTTGATGCCGTATGTGCGGGGACAAAATCAACAATAGATGTCATAGTAAATGATCCCAACTATGGCTTACCTTATTTTTATACTTGGGACACTTATGAACCAGTCTCTCCTGGTCCTGGTCCATTGACAGTGTCCAGCTCGTACAAAAATACATCATCAGTAATTCAGACTTTCTTAAATTATAAATTAACTGCAAATGTAAATGTTAAGAATATCTACGGTTGCGAAGCAAATTTGAAAATAGATTATAGAGCAAAATATGATTCGCCTAATATTTTCAAGGAAATAATTACGCCCGCTTGTGCAGGAGTTCCAAATGGTGGACTTGAAATTTTCGCATCCAATACAGAACGTTATTATTGGATTATTACCAAGCCAGATGGAAGTCAGAGCTTTTATGATAGTAAAAATATAACTTATGTATCAGGATTATTGGCAGGAACAACGATTGTCGTGTATGCAAAAAATGCTGGTTGTTCTGTAAACAAAAAATATATTATACCAAGTAGTTCTGTTACGAATATATCTGAAGACCCATGCAAAAATCAAGCGAATGGAAGTATTAAGGTAAATACCAATTTACCTTCGCCTACTTTTGCTTGGAGTAATGGAGAAACTTCATCTACGCTCAACAACCTTGCAGTAGGAATATATACGGTTACAGTAACTGGTGGTTCAAAATCCTGTTCTGAAGTTATGACTATTGTTTTGAAAGAAAAAGAATTAGAAAAGGGTTGTGTGTCTTTGTGTAAGGGTCAATGGGTCAATAATTCAGAAAAAGTGTTTCCCCAAAATTTTGTAGGAATTAAGAGTATATCACAATTATTGGAGTGCGCTGCCGATGGAACTGTAACCTTTTTTACAACAAAAAATATAGATTACACTATTGAAGGGAGTACGTTGCCTTCGGGGAAAATGCTGCCTAACACTACTAAAGATTTTAAACTTAAAAAAGGTAAATACACTTTTAAGGTAATAGAAAACGGTATTTGTATTTTTTCTATTCCTTTTGAAATCATTTGTTGCCAAAATAACAATGCAGAACTGAGTATAAAAGACTTTACTGTTACACCTACAACAAGTGCTACAACACAAACGGGGTCTATTAGCCTAACATTAAGTCAATCAGGAAGTTATGTTTACTATTGGGAAGGTCCGAATAATTATAAAAGTAACAACAGTAGTGTTACAAATTTGGCAGAAGGCAAATATTGTGTTATGATTTCTGGCTCTTGTCCAAATAAAACAATCACAAAATGCTTTACGGTAAATACTATTGAAGGTTGTAAAAAAATGATTGCAGCAAGTTTACCATCTGGATTGAGTGTTTGTAACTATGCACTGCCAAATTGTGCTTTGAGTTTAAGTGTTCAAGTTAATACAGCGAACAATCCTATTTATTCTTATAATTGGAATACTGGTGCAAAAAGTCAAGGTATTACTGTTAATCTTAGTGGAACTTATACCGTAAAAATAAAAGAGGCAAATTCTGGCTGTATTACGACTGTCTCAACAAATGTAGCTGGCTTAGAAACTAAACTTATAAAAAAAGATGGCTGTGCTACGACTTACGAATGTGGGAAATGTGGTACTTATACTATTGGTAAAACAATTCAAACTCAGGAAAATGGTTGTAATACAATATTGGTCTGTGAAGATGGAACTACAATAGAAAAAAACGAAGATGTATCGACCAGTAAATTCGATTTGATACCAAATCAAGCTTTAGACAACCCATCGGTTTGTGCTGGATACTGTAAAACTAAATATCAATGTTCCAATGGCAGTGTATTGACACTTGAAGGAGAGTGGAAACAGTCAGCCTTTGATAAAACAGTATGTGGTACTACATGTGATTGTATAGTTAATGAAATTTACGATGCTGGAAGCCTTCCTAATTTTAAGCAAAATACTATTAACTTGACATCAAAAAATAGTACAGTAGAGATTGCTGAAATAATTAATGCAAAAGGAGAGTTTTGTTACAAATGTCAGGATGATTTATATTGTAAAGGAGAGTTCATTGGTTGGTCTGAAACTTATGAAAAGTGTCACAAAGTTAAACCCTCGTTTGCAGATAGGTGTGATTTCCCCATATTTGTACTTCAAGGAGACCCATTAGAAAATAAAATTATTAAAAATGATAATTCGAACGTCAAAAACCTATCAATGGAGCTATACCCAAATCCATTTGAAAGTCAATTGAATATTGAATTAGCTATACCTCAAAAAGATATTTACCAAGTAAAAGTGTTCAACGTATTGGGTCAAGTATTTTTTGCTGAGTCTATGGGTTACAACCAAGGAAAAATAACTTTTTCTATCGCAATAGATAAAATTCAATGCGAAAATATTATCTTTGTTCAAGTTTCGGACTCTCAAGGTAACAGTATTATCAAAAAAGCAACTTGTATAAAATGATAAATAAGTTAAAATATACCACAATTCTACTATTTTTCATAGTAAATATGCAAGCGCAGATGAAAGTGAATGCCACAGGTATTTTTACAACTACTTGCAAAGCACCCAACACAGGGAAAATAGAACTTAATGTAACAGGAGCTACGGCTCCTGTTACATTTCTTTGGCAAGATGGCAATAGTACAAGCAAGCGAGAAAATCTTAGAGCGAGTACTTATAGTGTAACGATTACAGATGCCAAAAATCAACTTATTACAGCGCAGTACGAAATAAAAGGACAAACACCAATTTCTATAAATCCTGAATTAGAATGGGATTGCCATTGGCAAAATGATAAAGGTGGTGTTTTGGTAACTTTGCCTAATGCCATAAAAAATGAAATATACCCGATAGCGTCTTATCATGCCAATAGACCGCCATCTGTTGGGACTTCGATAGATGCAAATTGTGAAGAAAAAGATTCAATGTATTTTACATTATCAGTGAGAGATGATTATTATAATATTGTAATTGATGCAAGGCAGTGTACTTTGGTATTTGATCCACCTATTCCTAAATGGGATATATCCAATTTCCGTGTAGAAACTACGCCTTCGATTGATAAATATTATTACGATTTAGGGGAAGAATTTAATTTTAAAGCATCTATTAGTATTTCCAAAGACTCTATCAAAAGTTTTGGATGGACAACAGAAATCTCTACCACAAAAGTAGATAGCTGCAAGCAATGCCTAAATTACAAAAGTATTCCAAACAGTATTGAAAATACGGCTTTCATTTTTTATGCAATAGACGTACATAATTGTAGGAGATTAGCATATATGAGAATCTACCCGAAGCCACCACCTGAAATACCTATTACACCACCTAATATCAATCATTTTCTCCCAAACACCTTCTCTCCCAACGACGATGGCATCAATGACTACCTCACGGTATATGGCGCAAAAGAGGTAGAAAAAATAACCTATATGCGTATTTTTGACCTTTGGGGCAACCTTATTTTTGAGCAAAAAGATTTTCCGCCCAATGACGAAGTATTTGGTTGGAACGGAGAATACAAGCAAATAGCTGCCAATCAAGGCACTTATACCTGCACCTACGAAGTGCTGCTCAAAGATAAAACTCTAAAAAATTATACCTTGTCCGTGCAACTTATACGCTAAAAAATACTATTCTTATACGAAACGCTCTCAGAGTTCTTAACCCTGAGAGCGTTTATGTTTCCAAAATACAAGTTATGTTTCTTAGTACAGCCAAACGCTTATCTTCGTGTGGCAGCAATATTTACTTTTTCTTCTTATCATATACTGCTTTTTCTCCTTTCAAAGAAATAATATTTCCGAACAAACGGTATGCACCAGAAACGCCTGCGGGCAATTGTCTGAAAAATGCTAAACCTGTGTAAACGTAATATCCTTTTCCGTATTTAGCAACCAAAAGGCTACCATTTTTTGCTGGCTCGGAAGGGTCGTTACACGAAAGGACAGCTTCCATTTTAGGATCCCATTCGCTTGGAAAATACAAACCACGCTCTTGTACCCAACCTTCAAAATCTCTTTGTGAAATCATATTGGGATAGTTCAAAACAGGGTTTTTAGGTGCAAGCAAGCGCATTTCTGCGTTTTCATCCGTCACACGGTCACGAGCAAGTTTCATTTTGTAAGGTGCTAACTCATCTAAAAAAATATCAAAATTATTGTTGTACTGCACAATCATAGTACCGCCATCTTCTACAAATTGATATAGTTTTGGTTGATGCACTTTTAGCCTTTCTACGGTATTGTAAGCCCGAATTCCCATGATTACGACGTCAAAATTTTTCAAATTTTCAGCTGTAATATTTTTTTCATCTAATAAAGTTACGTCATAACCTACTTGGCGAAGGCTTTGTGGAATTTCATCTCCTGCGCCCATAATGTAAGCAATTTTTCTTGCTTCTTGCCTAAAATCTAACTTCACAACCTTTGCCGAAGCATCTTGCAAAATCATTTGCGTAGGAATATGGTCGTATTGTATTGTGATTAATTTTTTATTATAATCCTTTTTATTCACAGTAGCGATTGCTTCTATTTTTCCTTCGGCTGTAGCAGCAGGCGGATAAATCGTGAACGAAAAAGTTTTTTCTTCTCCTTTTTTCTTTATGCCAAAATAATATTTTTCTGGAAAAATACGCCAGCCAGCTTCTACTTTCAAGGTTACAGCACCGCCGATACTGTCTTGGCTTCCTGATTTCAGCACGACATCTATATTTTTGGACTGACTGCTTGCAAAAACATATACTTTTTCTGTCATATTCACAAAAATAGGTGGCGCAACTTCTAACGGACGATAGGTTTCTCCTTTTACTGCATCTTCAAATTTGTAAATTACATCGCTGTAAAAGTCGATTAAACGGTCGCCCAAAAGCATAGAAAACTTAGCTTTCATGGCACGAGGCGTTTCGGGCAATCCTATTAATTCTTGGTTGTTTACCTGATACATACTATTTGTAAAAGGTTCGTTGAGCCAATAAGAATTGGTCAAATTTGTTGCAGCGGGAACAACTACGGTCGTTTTAAATTTATAATCTTTATTTTTTTGTAAAGTCAAATTCATCACACTATCGAAGCCAATTGGTTCGATACTGACGGCTTTTAGTTGTGCCAAAGCTATTGTAGAACGGTTGATAATTTCAAAATTTACTTTCATTTTTTCGCCAGCTGTCGTAGAAAAATCTGCCGAAGTAGCTTCTATGTAAAGCCCCATACAAGCACGGATAATTTCTTTTATTTCTTCATATTTCACTCGTTTCCAGTAACTATCAGGCAACGCTTCTATCATTTTGTAGGCTTCTAACAAGCGAGGAACACTTGCGCCAGGGTTGTCGTGGTCAAAATTACGTTCTACATCACGTAACATTACACCTATCAAAGCACCATTTTCTATTCGTCCCCATGTTGTGTTGATACCTTCTATGATGTCCATCGTAGGCGCTGAACCTTTTATGGTTTCAAAATATTCGGAATATTCGCCACGCTCGGGCATCGTTCCCATACCTTGGCAGCGGTGCTGACTGCGGCTTTCCGCAGCGATTTCTGTATTGGATTTTCCTTTTGCGGGATAGTACGAGCCAATATCCATTTTCAACCATTTCGACTTATCGATTAGTTCAAATTTTTCTTTTCCACCGTAAAACCACCAAGACAAGTTCATCAAATGTCGATTTGGTTTCCAAAGCGGTACATATTTTAACTGTTCAGGAAAAGCATTTGGGTCGCTTGCCAAATCGTAAGCCTCCGTTGCTAAAATCGCTGAAGCCGTATGATGTCCGTGATTAGGTCTTTCTGTAGAAGTTGAAAAACGGTTGATAACCACATCTGGCTGATATTTACGGATTGCCCATACGATGTCAGAAAGCACTTTTTGTTTATCCCATTTTTGCAATGTTTCGGCTGGATTTTTAGAAAAACCAAAATCATTGGCACGAGAAAACGCTTGTTTTCCACCGTCAATTCCTCTCGCTCGCAATAGTTCTTGCGTGCGAATTGCACCCAAAAGTTCCGCTTGCTCCGAACCAATTAGGTTTTGTCCGCCATCGCCACGGGTCAAAGAAAGGTAGCGTGTTTCTAAATGTTTATCGTTGGATAAAAAAGAAATGAGGTTGGTGTTTTCATCATCAGGATGCGCCGCAACGTACAGCACAGAACCCAATACATTTAGTTTTTTCAAACATTCATGTATTTCAGAGGAACTATATTTTTTAGTTTGGGCAAAAGTATTACCTATATATAGGTATGCGAAAAGAAGTACGAAAATCGTTTTGTTCATATTTTTACTTATAGTTTATACACACAGATACTTAGCAATGATGAATGAATAATTATGAATGATGAATTTTGTAAAAAAATGATTGTCAGCTATTTATACAAATTAATTGTTCAATTTATTTTCCATTATTACTTATTTTATACGATTTTGTTAAATGGCGGTTGGAGAAATATCTTAAGTAGTTGGGCTAAAATAATCATAATTTTTTTAAAGGGAAGTCGTTGTAAAATAACATAAGTAACTTGCTTGCAGTCAGTTACTTATGTTATTTTACAACGCCAAAAAAATTACCGATTATTTCTATACGCCTACGTACAAAAGACAAGACGATTTTGCTTGTAAAAGATTTTGTATTTTAGAGATAGTATGAAATCAAAAACTATACCTCAAATTCGTAAATTTCGCTTTTATGAACTACTGCTGGCAAAGGACCAAAATAACCCAATTTTAATTCTGCCATTTTTCGACCTGCTTGTGCTTTGTGTGTTAGCGTATGTCCATCGCACCAAGCCGTGAGGTAACCCGACCAAAAAGCATCGCCTGCGCCAGTCGTATCTTTTACGGTCACTTTCCGAGCTGGTAAAAAATGGGCTTCTGTTTTTGAAGCGACGTAACAACCTTCGCTACCAAGTGTAACGCAAACTTCGCTTGCGCCAAGCGTCAAAAAGTGCTTTGCGGCAGCTTTATAATCTGTCAAAGGCTCATTATAAAGACGTTCCCAATCCACTTCACTAATTTTTACCAATGCGCCCATACTACAATATCGCTCTACGATAGCTTGTGCTTCGCTTTGATTGTTCCAAATTTTTTGTGCATAAT
>JANMGN010000247.1:0-6779 GCA_031374645.1 Chitinophagales bacterium
TAAAAAAAACTTTTACAAAAATAACTAAAATAAAAATATGTTCAAAAAAGATGAGTTCCAAAAGTACGCTACTAAGCATTTGAATATGAGTAGCATGCACTTAGAAAAATACATGAATGTTGCAGGAGCGACTGTTGCCCCAAATATTCATGCTTTTACGCCTTACGTTATAGAAGAGCGTCACCTCAATGCACAAGCTATTGACGTATTTTCACGTCTGATGGCGGATCGTATTATCTTTATGGGTGTAGCGGTTTCTGACTATGTGGCGAACGTAATACAAGCACAATTACTATTTTTAGAATCGGTAGATAGCAAGCGTGACGTACAATTGTTTATCAATAGTCCAGGTGGTTCTGTAATTGACGGAATGGGTATATATGATACTATGCAATATATAACTCCTGATGTATCAACGATTTGTACAGGTTTGGCAGCTTCTATGGGCGCAGTATTGTTGGCAGCTGGAAAGTCTGGAAAACGTACGGCTCTAAAACACGCTCGTGTAATGATACATCAACCTTCGGGCGGTATGCAAGGACAAGCTCGTGACATGGAGATTTCTTACAAACTAATGAAAACACTTCAAAAAGAATTGTACGATATTTTGGTGGAGCATACAGGACAAACTTACGCTACTATCGAAGCTGATTGTGACCGTGATACTTGGATGACTGCTGCCGAGGCAAAAATGTATGGTTTGGTAGATGAAGTATTGGAAAGAGGCGCAAGAAAAGAATTGGCTTCTGGGCTGATTGCGTAATTTATAAATTCATAACTCATTTTTCCTTAAAAAGGCTGCTTGAAATACCTTCAAGCAGCCTTTTTATTTAAAAATTAGAGTACTCACATTTTTCCAACTGTAAATGATTCTACAATATGTTCTTGACCTTTTGTAATATGACAATGATAAATACCAGCCTCATAGGTTTCTGCACTAAGCGAAAATGTTTTGGTTGTCGTATCTGCCGAATAAAGTATCGTACCTGAGCTATTTGTAATAAAAATTTGATAACTACCAGGTTTCTCTGTTTTATCTTCAATAGCAATATTGATAACATCTATTGTAGGATTTGGAGAAATAACTAATGTTATCGGTCCTTTACAATTTTTGTTGTTTATATCAAAAGTTTTCGAGGCAACAGTATTACCACAAGGCGAAACTACTTCAAGCCTGACAGCCATGTTGTCGTCAAAAGTACTACCTAAATCTACGCAAATTTCGTCAGCAGTGATTTGTGTGATAGCTCCAATTGTTGCTGTCCAATTATAAGTAAATTGAGGATTGTAATCTGTTATCCTAAAACAAGCTATTGGGTCTTTTGGAAAACATGGTATATTTGTTTTTTCAACATTAACTTTAGTTGGCGTATCAGTATCTAAAACGGTAAAATAATAAGTGAATTGCTGATAGCACCCATTGTAATAGACAGTCGCACTAACATAAGGTTGAGTACTATTAGAAAGTAATGTATTCACCAAGCATTTATCTCCATTTGGTGTGATATTGAAATAAGTTGAACTCCAACCTCGGTAGCACCTTGTGGTAAACCCGTAAGAGTAAGCTCAGAAGGCTGCGTTTGATTGACACAAAAGTATTTATCGCCTGTAATAGCCATAGTATTACTTGCAGAAAGCGAAACATTGTACTCGCCATCAACACCTGCTTTTCGCTCAATTTCTACCAAAAAATTATTTTCACTCGCAATATTACAAGGAATGGTAAAATCAAAACCATTTTGGATAACGCCTTGCGCAATAGCACCTCGCATACCGTTACCCAATAGATTAAAAATAGTAACTTTTCCAACACAAGGGTCTGCTGTGACAGAAAGCGTAAGTGTACTTACCGTTTGAGATTTTCTTAATGTTAAAATATCTACCTCATCTCCGCAGCTCATGGTAGCAACTGGTATCAATGCAAAACCAGTTGTAGTGGTATGAAAAGTATGACATTGCGATTCTCCAATTTTAAGTTCATTTTTATTACCTGATATGTCAGCGTTATCTGGTTCATATTGGTCAGGAAATATTGAAGCTGACTCGTTATAATCAATAATAAAATCTTGTTTACCAAACAAAGTTTTAGCAATAACAGCTTTTTGTGAAGGCGAAAGTGTTGGAGGGCCGCTACTTGTCAAACAAGAAGGATTGGTATAGGACATTAAATTGCGAGTATCTGGCGTATAAGGAGTATTGAACATATCTACATTTGTACCAGTGTAAGTACAACCAGCTAATTTTCCTGGCAGGTAAGGATCTGCAGGAGTATCGCAGAAACCGTCACCCGTTACTTCGCACATTCTCCTTCCTAAAAAGAAACTTACATTATTGACATATAAGCAAATAGGATTTAGTAATTGTAATAGGTCGAATTTTTTTGTCCTACTGACAGGTTCTTGATAACAAGAAAATCCTGGTCCAGGAGCATCTGGTGCATAAGCGTGCGTGTGTAGCCATAAGCCAAAAAAGTGACCTAATTCGTGTGCAAGAGTTGCGTTGTTAATAGTTGGAGCAGGGGTTGGTATTGTCGAAATGGGTATTACAATATTATTTCCTGTGATATTATAATAACCACCCGAATTTAGTACAGTTTCTACAATATGGACATTAATCGCATTGGTTGCATTAGGGTACTGTGGTTGAAAATTAGCTCCAAATGCATAAACACCAGTAAAAGGCGAATTAGGGGCGACCAAACGGCAAGAGTTAAAGACCTTAAATTTTAAGCCTAATTTTGCAAAAATCTTGTTACTCGAAGACATTAGCTCATCTATTTGAGTCTGAGTTAGCTTGGCTACAGTATGGTCATAAATAAAAATAGGCATATAGACGTAACTCTTATCTACGCCACAAGAAGACGAACCTCTACTCGCATCGTCAATAAATGCCTGTAATTGATCTGAATAGGTGGAAAGTTGAGACTCGCTGAGCCCAAAATAGGGCAATTGTACGAGTTCTTCAGGAGTGAGTTGTATGTCAGCACAATGTGTTGCTTGCCCTTCTTGGCTTTGGGCTACAAAAGGGAACATCATCAAACAACATATTATGTATGTATGTATGTATGTATGTATGTATATTTTTCATAATCGAATAATTTTAGTTTTGTTATTTTTTAATAAATTTAAACAAATCCCTTTTAGGGATAACATATAGGCTATCATTATAATATATTTTGTAGTAATCTACCCTTGGCTCACCTTTTCTGACTACAATATGGTATTCACATTTTATAGAATCGGTTTGTCCATCATAAGGTAGCTTTGCCTCGGGCGACATAGGGTAGTTAATGTAAAGTGTATTAGAGTAGGTAACATCGTGCTTTAGTTCCGACCAGGCTTCTTGTATAAAGTAAAAAGAAACTAAGCCAGAGTTGTCAATAGTAACTACTTGATCAACCGTTGTGACTTTACTCGTCTGCCTAAATCGAATACTGTCTTCGTGGTATCCCCAAACTCCCATAATAGATTGACCTGTCGGTGATTCTTTACCTCCAATTTGGAGTTAAGGGATTCATAACTTGAAAGACAACTCGAGCATTATTCGGGTCTTTCGCTGGATCATAAAACGCATCACCGCAAGACCAGAAAGTGGAGGAGGCTATGGCTAACGCAATAGCAATAAGCAAATTTTTTTTCATTTTTGCATAAATTTTAAAAGTTAAAGAAATTGTTTTTAAAAGATTATACAAATATAGTATTTTTATTTGATATATGCAAGTAGTATTTTAAAAATATTAATAATTTTATAGAATTATTTTATTTATATTAAATTATCGTATTTTTGCATTTTCCACTATAATATTCCTACAAAATGTCTAACAAATCATTTTTACTTTTTCTATTTTTATTTGTCCAAAACACTATTTTTGCTCAAATAAAAATCCTTTTTGACGCTACAAAAGCCGAAACCGCAGCAAATGCAGATTGGCAAATAGATGCCGATACGTACAATGTAGGCTTTGGAACGGGCGTTCCGACTACTGGCGGCTCTGGTACAGAAGCTAATCCATCTCGTTTCCCGACACCTGCACAAAGTGGCGTGACAGCAAACACAACGGAGGCTTTTTGGAAAGGCGGGCTTTCGGCTTGGGGCATAGAATGTGTAAAAAAAGGCTATCAAGTAGAAACGCTTCCGATTGGTGCAACTATTACGTACGGAAATAGTGCAAATGTTCAAGATTTGAGTAAATATAAAGTATTTGTCGTTTGTGAGCCTAATATTTTATTTACAGCAAGCGAAAAAACAGCTATTTTACAATTTGTACAAAACGGTGGCGGTCTGATGATGATAGCTGACCACGATATGTCTGACCGTAATTTTGACGGTTTTGACAGTCCTGCTATTTGGAATAATTTGATGGCTGCTACGAATCCATTCGGAATGAATTTTGATTTACAAGATTTTTCTCAAACGACCAGTAATTTGGCAACTTCGGCAGGAAATCCCTTACTTCAAGGTTCTTTTGGAGCAGTTACTAAGGTACAATTTAGTGGCGGCACTACCCTAACGTTGTCGCCTTCGGCAAACGCAACAGTAAAAGGCGTAGTGTATAAAACGAGTTCGAGCAATACAGGAAATGCAAATGTGATGATCGCTACTTGCAATTATGGTACTGGAAAAGTGGTAGCGATGGGCGATAGTTCGCCTGCGGACGACGGTACAGGCGACCTCAATGATACTCTTTATGACGGCTGGATTGCTGATGCTGGCGGCACAGGAAATCACCGTAAACTTTTGATGAATGCGACCGAGTGGCTTGCTTCTGGCACAACAGTTCTCACGCTCACAACAAGCAAACAAGACGTAAATTGTTTTGGTCAAAATACAGGTGCAGCTTCTGTTTCGGCAAGTGGAGGAACAGTTCCTTATACTTATTTGTGGTCAAATAATGCAACAACTCCTACTATAAATGGCTTATTATCAGGTACTTACACCGTAACAGTTACTGGCGGAACGACTGCAACAGCAAGTGTTGTAATCACACAACCAAGCAGTACAATCAGCACTTCTATGAATGTTTCTAACATAACTTGTGATTTTGCAGCAGGAATTATGAAAATAAATGCCTCTGGTGGAACACCAAACTACACTTACAAATGGTCAAATAATGCGACGACTGCGACTATAAATCCTACGGTAGCAGGGAATTATACCGTAACCGTTACAGATAACAAAGGCTGTACGGTAGTACAAACAAGCACGATGAGTGAAAATAAACAAAAACCTGATGCGACAATCTTAGGCAGCTTGATTTTGACTTGTGCCAATCCTACGTCAGTTCTCTCTGCTCAAACGCCTAATAAAGATTACAAATGGACAGGACCAAGCCTTACCACTACGCAATTGCAAAATACAACCGTCACAGTATCAGGTGTTTATAGTTTGGTAGTTACGGATTTTGCGAATGGTTGCAGCAGTAAAAATACAGTCACCGTTACTGAAAATAAACCTTCTATCAATGCTAATATTATAGGAAATGAAATTTTGACTTGCGCAAAAACAAGTGTTACACTTACTACAAATAATATTGGAAAAACGCATAAATGGAGCTTTCCAGACGGCAACGCTTCTACCAATAGTAGCATAACCACCTCATTATCAGGACAGTACAGTCTTACGGTAACAGATGCTGCAAATGGTTGTAGCAGCAAAAGTACAGTCACTATCTTAGAAAATAAAACAATTCCAGACGCTACAATCAAAGGACTTACCACACTAAGTTGCGCCAACCCAACGGTAGCACTTGTAGCACAAGCTGATGGAAAACTATACAAATGGTCTTTGAATAATGATGCCACACAAGGCATAATAGTCACATTACCAGGCGTTTATACACTAACAGTAACTGATGCGGGCAACGGATGTACAAAAGTAGGAACAGCGACAGTCAAAGGAAATACAACACCTACAACACTCGTTACTTTGGGCAGTACCACAGATGCTACGAATAATCTGAAAAATGGTAGCGCAACCATAAAAGTAAGTGGCGGTACGCCGCTTTATTCTTATGAATGGACAGATAATACTAATAAAATAGTGGCTACGTCAAAAGATTTGACCAATGTGGCAGGTGGCGTTTATATCTGTAAAATTACGGATAGCGGTGGTTGTTCGGTACTTTTTACAGTCGTTATAAAAAATACAACAGCTACACAAGATGTTGATAATCAAGATAGTGTAAATGTTTTCCCAAATCCGACCAATGGTGTTTTTTATGTAGAAATGAAAAACACCAACACAGCTTTTTTAAATATTTATGATATTAGCGGACGTATTATTCTACAAGAAAACATTAAAAATAAGCAAGCTATTTCGACAGATAATTTTTCAAAAGGTATTTATGTTTTAAAAATAAATACTTTTGATGCGCCTATTTATAAGAAATTAATTGTGGAGTAGTAAGATAGAGGTTTACAGTGATGTCATAAACTACATTTAGTGAAAATTTATGAAATTAATAAGTAAGCATATAGAAATAATCGGTAATTTTTTGGCGTTGTAAAATAACATAAGTAACTGACTGCAAGGAAGTTATATTGTTATTTTACAACGACTTCCCTTTAAAAAATTATGATTATTTTAGCCCAACTACTTAGTAACCGTTAAAAAATAAATTATAACACTTTGTATTAAGGGATTAAAAGTTTGCCACTTCGAGCTGACCTTAGCTCAATTCCGATTTTTGTATCTAAAAATAGCGTGCCGTAGGCAAAAAAGTGCTTTTGGGCTGCTGTTTGAGCGCAGCGAGTTTCAGAACAAAAGTGCTTTTTTAGCTG
>JANMGN010000007.1:0-1917 GCA_031374645.1 Chitinophagales bacterium
TATTTTTGAGAAAATTTGTAAAAATATTATGCTCAAATTAGAAAATATTGTAAAAACGTACAACAAATTTACGGCAGTAGATGACGTAAGTTTTGAAATCCCAGAAGGGAAAATATTTGGAATGTTGGGACCAAATGGTGCAAAATTCTATTTATCGTGTAAATAGTGGAGTTTTTAACGAAACGCCAGTGGCTATCAGTACAACTAAGGCTCTGGGTACGCAGTGGTTTCAAAATAATACTAGTACAAGTCTTATGTGTGGTGCTTGTATTCCTACACCAGCCCTATCTGTAACAGATATTACAGATTTAGATGAGTTCACTGCTGAAGAAGGTTTTGGTCAAGCGAACACCGCAGCACAAACCTCTCAATGGGAAAGTGGAAGGTATTTATTTGAGCGATTGGCACAAAACCCTAGCTTATTAGGTCAGAGTAAAGCTGTTAATGCTTTTTACAAAAAAAATCAAAAGCAACATTTGGCTCAATTCAATAAAGCAGACGAGGCAGTAAATACTATTAATACGACCGATGAAGGAACAAATACTCAAATAGAGGAATTGTTGTTTCGTATTGATGATGTAAATGCTGAAGCAACAGCTGAATACGCCAAATTCAAGAACGCAGTTACTTTTAAAGATTCTTTAGCTATTTATGAGGCTGCCGAAAACATTGAATTATCTGCAACGCCTCATCATCTTGCTTTAAATAACCTATTGAAAGAAATAGCAGCAGCTCAAATAGAAAAAGCAAACGCAGCTATCCCTATCATTGCAGCATTAAATACAAAAGGTTTAGCAGAAGCAAATCGTAAAACAATACTGAATATTTATGCTCAAAGTATGACTGTTGATAATCAAGTAATCAGTCAAGAGGATAGGGGAATAGTGGCTAATATAGCACATCAGTGTGTAGAAGAAGGCGGCTCAGCGGTCATTATGGCTCGTGCAATCTATCAGTCTTTTGCAAACAGTTCCTTTGACGATACTTTACTCTGCGAGCCGAGTATAATAAATGATATTACCAAAAGTATTAAAAATCAGCGCAACGATAGTGCCAATAGTTTGGATATAGTACCCAATCCTTCGCTATACGAAACTGTACTGTTGGTAAATATAGCGCAGAAAGAACCTTTTGAATTATTCGTTACTGACATGATGGGTAATATAGTAAAAAAAGTAGAAGATACCAATAGTAATGCTTATACACTTAATACAAGTGATTTAGCTTCAGGTATTTATTTCTGTCGTTTATTAACAAAAAGTGGAATTAGCATTAGCCAAAAGCTAATAATTCAAAAATAATATTAACCTGGGCATGGTGTTTTATTTGAACACCATGCCCCATTTTTATATCCAATGGAAAAGCAAATCTATACTTTAACAGTCTTTTTTCTATTTTTTTTTAGTACAAGCATAGCCCAGTTTTATGATAATACTTCTATATATGGAACCAAAGGAGGTACTTTAAGTATGATTCCCAATGGAGACAGTCTTGACCATTTTGTGATGACTTTTCCAGATGGCGCAGTGAACCTGCAAGTAAAAAAGAATTTATATTTTGATTGGATATGGCATACGAACAGTCCTCTTTCAGATAAAAATGGTAATTTTATGTACTTTAGCAATGGTACAGATATTGTGAATAAGAATTTTAAACCTTTGCAGCCTGGAAAAAAACTTATTGGTACTTATTTAGGCAATAGATGGGATCAATTTAATCTCTCTCTGCCTTTTCCTGAAAAAGATGATACCGCTATTTTGATTTATGGAAGAGATACCGTACTAACTTATCCTACCAATAAAATAGATACTTTCATAGGTGTGCCTATTGATTCTGAAATTATTATTTCTCAAAATCTATACTACGCAGAAATCAAAAAAGACCCTACTAATGGTTTAGCTACTTTTGTAAGTAAAG
>JANMGN010000008.1:0-1608 GCA_031374645.1 Chitinophagales bacterium
CAAACAACTGAAATATACCAATACGATTTAGATGCAAAAAATATAGAAGAAAGCAGAATACTGGTTGCAGAGTACGATGGTTTTAAAAATATTTATAAATACCCAACTAATTTTTATCGTATGCAGCTCATGCCTGATGGCAGGATTTATGCGACCTCTTTTGGTACAGGTACAGAATATTTTCACATTATAGAAAAACCTAACCTAAAAGGGAAAGCCTGTGATTTTAGGCAACATTACCTAAAACTACCTGCCCGAAATCTTGGTTCTATGCCAAATTTCCCCAACTATCGCCTTGGCCCGATAGACGGTAGTCCTTGCGATACACTCGGCATAGATAATGTACCTCGGGCATGGTATCGCTATGAAAAAGATACTACGAATAAACTGAAAGTGGAATTTACAAACCTCTCTTTTTATGAACCCAAAGAATGGCTTTGGGATTTTGGCGACGGTAGCCCTAATAGCAAAGATACCTTGCCAGTACATATTTTTCCCAAAAATGGTACTTATAATGTTTGCCTTACGGTGAAAAATAAATACGGTAGCCATACGCATTGCAAAACAATTAATTTTGGAACAACCGCCACACAAGAGGCTGAAAATCAAAGTATTGTACAAGTTACACCCAATCCATTTAGAGAAACACTCTACGTAGCGTTGAGTGAAATAGTGGCACAACCTGTTTTTCATTTGTACGATGCCGCAGGCAAAAACGTACTAAATAAATTGCTCTATTATGGCATCACAGAAATAGATACTCAAAACCTACCCGAAGGCTTGTATTTTTGGACTGTTTCTTCTAAAAATGAACTGGTGAGCAGCGGAAAAGTGGTGAAATTTTAAAAAATTAAAAAAATGTGTAACTTTGTATTATGGAAATAAAAATGAATATATCAAATACCCAAAACTTGCCGTCTGGTATTTACTTTTGTCGCTTATTAACAAAAAGTGGAATTAGCATTAGCCAAAAGCTAATAATTCAAAAATAATATTAACCTGGGCATGGTGTTTTATTTGAACACCATGCCCCATTTTTATATCCAATGAATAAGCAAATCTACACTTTAATAGTTTTTTTTCTATATTTTCATAGTACAAGCATAGCCCAGTTTCATGACAATACTTCAGTGTACGGGCTTAAAGGTGCCACTATAAGCATGATTCCTAATGGAGACAGTCTTGACCATTTTGTAATGACTTTTCCTGACGGTGCAGTAAATCTACAAGTAAAAAAAAATTTATATTTTGATTTGATATGGCATACCAATAGTCCTTTTTCAGATAAAAATGGCAATTTTATGTACTTTAGCAATGGTACAGATATTGTGAATAAGAATTTTAAACCTTTACAGCCTGGAAAGAAGCTTATCAGCACTTATTTAGGCAATAGATGGGATCAATTTAATCTCTCTCTGCCTTTTCCTGAAAAAGATGATACTGCTATTTTGATTTATGGTAGGGATTCCGTACTAACTTATCCTACCAATAAAATAGATACTTTCATAGGTGTGCCTATTGATTCTGAAATTATTATTTCTCAAAATCTATACTACGCAGAAATCAAAAAAGACCCTACTAATGGTTTAGCTACTTTTGTAAGTAAAG
>JANMGN010000025.1:0-3788 GCA_031374645.1 Chitinophagales bacterium
AGTTGAAAGTTTTTGACCGTTGGGGCTTATCAGTTTATCAAGCGCAACCTTATAAAAACGATTGGTTCGGAACATACAACGACGATAAATTGCCTGCTGGTACTTATTTCTACATCTTCAAACCTGACATCGAAAAACAGGATTGTCAAATGGGGTATATTACGGTATTGAGGTAAATCCATTGATTATGTATTAAAAAAAATTAAAAAAGACCCAAACGCTAGCAGGGTTCAAAACCCTGCCAGCGTTAATAATCAAAAACTCTCATTTTTAAAATAACTTAAAAAACACCTTCAACGCCGTACTTTGGTATTTTACCAAGTATATCTATTTCAAGGAGTTTTTCAGAAATAATCTTTATATAAGATGAAAAAAATATTATTTTTTATCATAATCACAGCATTTTCTTATAAAATGCAAGCGCAGCACGAAAGCCAATACACGCATTTTGCGTTTAATCGTACGGCTTACAATCCAGCTTATGCAGGAAGCAAAGAAGATTTGACGGTTAGTGCGCTTTATCGTAATCAGTGGTCGGGCGTTGCAGGCGCACCAAAAACCGTGAACGCATCTATTCATTCGCCTTTTTTTAATAAAAAATGTGGTGCGGGATTGAGTATTTATGGCGACCAAATCGGAGTGACAAATACCATGTCCGTAGCCTTGGATTACAACTACAAAATTCCAATTGCTGGCGGAACGCTCTCTATCGGACTTCGTGCAGAAGGCGAGCGCAGTTCAATGGATTTTTCAGAAATCACGCCAACAGATGGGAGCGATAACCTCATTACGAGTTCGCAAGCTGCACCTTCTCGTATTGCGCCAAATTTTGGAGCTGGAGCTTATTTTTCTACAAAAAAATACTACGTTGGCTTGTCTGTACCTCGTTTTTTGAAAAATGCTTTGTACGCCAAACAACCTATTGGTAGAGATGTACGCTCTGCTTATTTGACAGGTGGCGTCATTTTACCAGTAAGTAATAACGTAAAATTATTGCCTTCTGCGATGATAAGCTACAATTCGAGTACGCCAACAGAGTTCGATTTCAACGTAAATGCTATATTTATGAATACGCTTTGGTTGGGTGGTTCGTACCGTGTGAACGATAGTTTTGCCGCTTTGATGCAATATCAAATGTCTGGTCAAACTCGCCTTGGTATGTCTTACGATTTCACGACTTCTGCGTTGAAAAAATCATCAAGAGGTAGTTTTGAAATCATGTTGGAGCATACTTTTTGCAATTGCGGAAAAGATAATATTACCAATATGAGATTTTTTTAGTGATGAAAAATGGTAACTACTTAGCTTTGTACGTCGGGAACTCCTGTTCACGACAAAACTAATGCAAAACCAACTCTGTTTTTAATGAAAAAGCCATTTTTACGAAAAATGAATAATTCATAATGAAAAATTAACAATGAAAAAAATAAATTCCAATTCCATTTATATAGGCGTAGCGTTTTTAGTTTCTTTTACTTTAACAATAAACGCTCAAACGTCGCAAAAAGCGGAAAAACAATACGAAAATATTGCTTATTCATCGGCGATAACTTCGTACAATAAATCAGGTGAACCGCAGACTAAAACGGCTTTGTCACAAATGGCAAACAGTTTTCGTTTGAATGGCGACTACGAAAATGCAGAAGTATATTTTGCCAATTTAATGAAACAAAGTCCTGATAAAGAGGATATTATGTATTATGCACAAATACTTTTGAGCAACGGAAAATGCGAAGAAGCTATCATTTGGAATAAAAAATACCAAGAAGTAGCGAATGACCAAAATCGTTCTTTTATCTCGTCTTGTGAAGAACTCGCTGCATTTCCTAAAAAAAGTGTGACGATAAAATCACTCGGTGGAGCGAATAGCGACAAGTCAGAATTTGCAGCTATTCCTTTCAAAGGCGGTGTCGTTTTGACCTCTACACAGCAAGATAAAAGTGCTTGTAAAGACAATTGGACAGGCGAAGGTTTTGCGGATATGTTTTATGCAGATTTTAACGAAGGCGATGTTTCAAATTTGAAACAATTTGGGCCAGAGTTGAATATGAAATACCACGATGGGGCTGCTACATTCAACAAAGCGGGCAATATTATGTATTTTACAAGAACAAATCCTACTGGAAAAAGCTCAAGTAATCAGCGTGATTTGAAAATTTTTATTTCTCATTACAAAAATTCAAATTGGTCAGAAGCGGTCGAAATGCCTTTTAATAGCAACGAATTTGGCTCTTGTCACCCTACTTTGAGCAATGATGGAAAAAAATTATATTTTGCATCGAATCGTCCTGGCGGAAATGGTGGTATGGATATTTGGTTTTCGACTTTGGAATACGGTCGTTGGTCTGAGCCTAAAAATCTCGGCAAAGAAGTAAACACTGCTGGAAACGAAATTTTTCCTTATGTAAATGACGCAAATATTTTGTTTTTTGCTTCAAACGGGCACAAAGGTTTGGGCGGTTTAGATATTTTCTCAACAGAAAACAAAGAAGGTATTTTTACCAATGTACAAAACATAGGCACGCCTTTTAATACTTCAATGGACGATTTTAGCTACGCTGAAAAATCGGGTGGAGAAAGTGGATTTTTGAGTTCCAACCGAAAAGGTGGCGCTGGTGCTGATGATATTTATTTTTGGAAAAAGTCTGATAATCAGCCATTTATAGAAAATAATGTCGCTAAAAAAGAAGATGAAAAACCAGTAAAATTAGAATACAAAGCCTTAATTCTTTTCATAGATGCAGCGACTGGCGAGGAAATAAAAACGCCTTCGGTAACTATTGCAGGTCCGAACAAAGCGCCAAAACAAGAGGTGCAAAACAATATCAGTTTGGAAATAGTACCAAACGGACAATATACCATCAAGGGCGAAATGCAAGGTTATTTGACCAATACACTTACGCTTGAAGGTATAGATTTGGTAAAAACACCTGTCTATAAAATTCCTTTGACCAAAAATGATACTAAAATTGCGAATGCTTACGAAATGCTGAATAGCAAACCTGCTTTCAACGGAAAACCTTTGAAAACGGGCGAAGTTATCGAAATTCAAGATATTTACTACGATTATGACAAGTCAAATATCCGTGTAGATGCTTCGGCAGGTTTATTGCGTTTGGCGGAAGTGATGTTGCGTTATCCAACTTTGGAAGTAGAATTGAGTTCGCATACGGATAGCCGTGGCAAGACTGCTTACAACCAAAAACTATCTCAAAACAGAGCAGACGAAGCAGTTGCTTACTTGATTTCTCGTGGAATTGCTGCGAAAAGAATGAGTGCGCAAGGTCTTGGAGAAACGCATTTGACCAACAATTGTGGCGATGGAGTTCCTTGTACAGAGGAGCAACATCAACGCAACCGTAGAACAGAAGTGCGTGTAGTAAAATTTGAAGAAGAAGCGGTAGAAATTAAAAATTCAAAGAAATAAAATTTGATTTACTTGAAATAAAAAAACGTCGTTGAGGTGCAAATCTCAACGACGTTTTTTTATTTTGAAATTAGCCGTAGTATAATTGACTTATATAAATATCTCATAATCAGTTTTTTACGTAATTCGTCATTAAAGTATTCATCATTCATCATTAAAAAATATTCATCATTATTATAGATTATCTCAACAACATAATCTCGCCCGTACCTTCAAAAAGCACTTTACCTTTATCCCTTGCTATATAACGATAGATATAAACATCGCTTGGTAATTCCTCTCCGTCATTGTTTTTTTTACCGTTCCACTCAGGTTTATCGTTGGATTGATAACTATAAACGCTTTCGCCCCATCTATTAAA
>JANMGN010000038.1:0-6417 GCA_031374645.1 Chitinophagales bacterium
TTATGAGCAAGTTATAAAAACCGCACAAGGCTGCGATAGTTTGCTAAAACTGAAATTAACGGTTTTATCAGAAAAAGAAAAACTCCAAACTGCCACAATTTGCAGCGGAGCGAGCTATAATTTTAACAATCAAAATCTGACGCAAAGTGGCGATTATGAGCAAGTTATAAAAAATTTGCAAGGCTGCGATAGTTTGATAAAGCTGAAATTATTGGTTTTACCAAAAAAAGAAATGAGCCAAACTGCCACGATTTGCAACGGAGCGAGCTATAACTTTAACAATCAAAATCTGACACAAAGTGGCGATTATGAACAAGTTATAAAAACGGCACAAGGCTGTGATAGTTTAATAAAACTGAAATTAGAAGTGGTATCGAAACCTATTCTAAGTTTACCCAAAGACATTACAACAAATGTTGGACTTTCTGTGACCATAGAAGCCATCATTAAAGCGGACAGTTTACAAAGTATTTTGTGGCAACCCAGTACCTTTTTAGACCGAAATGACCAAGTAAAAGTTATCAGTACACCGACAGAAAATATTGAATATCAAGTAGTTATAAAAGACAAAAATAATTGTGTCGCCAACGGTACGGTAAAAGTTTGGTTACAATCGGGAAAAAAAATATTCACACCAAGCACTTTTTCGCCCAATGCCGACGGCATCAATGATTTTTTTGAAATCTTTGTAAAGGCAAGCGAGGGAAAAGTTTTGAATTACGAAATCTACGACCGATGGGGCAGTAAAATCTACCAAAGTGATATACCTTGGAGTGGCGAAAACGCCGCCGAAGGTGTATATATTTTTGTAGCAACCATACAATGGAGCGACGGCAAAGAGCGAAAAATCAGTGGCGATGTGTTGTTGTTGCGCTAAAATAGCATTTTACAAAAAAGCATTGCCTGATGTAGTTAGGCGATGCTTTTTTCTTACAAAGTCTTCAAATATTCGATTACAGCTTTCCTTTCCTCCTGACTGAGTTTGTCGCCATAATAATGTCCAGCATTGCTGTACCCTGTCAGCGAAGTATCAAAAGTTTGAAGGTCAGACTTTTTGGTAACAGTAGTATATTTCCAACCCATTTTTGCCGCATCATAATCGCTGTTGTCGGTTTTGGTGTATCGCCAAATTGCAGGACGTTGTGTGCTATTAAGCAAATCTTCTATCGTTGGCACGGAGCCGTTGTGTAAGTAAGGAGCGGTTGCCCAAACGCCATCAAGCGGAGGCGCAATATAGCCATTTTGTGGATTGAGTTGCGCAGGATATTTCCCTTTGCTGAACCAACTTTTATTGTACCAAGTATTGTATTCAGGATAAGCTTTGTACAAAGTTGCCAAAGTTGCATCTGTTTTAATTGCCTGTAAATCAATAAGATAGTTCGGGTAAGTAGGATTTGTGTCATATGTACCGTGACATTTAGCACAATTATTTTCAAATACTTTTTTACCAGTTGCAATCGAATTGGCATCAGTCGAAAAAGGATATTTCGGCGCTTCGATGGTTTTCATATATGAAATAACATCGGCAAAACGGCTGTCAATTTTAGCTGCATCAGTGCTGTCTTTCATTGTCAAAAGTGACGAAGCCATTACCAAACGAGCATAATCGCCCTGTCCCAAACCATTATAATACAGTACATTTTTCTTTTTCATCAGCCACCAAGCAGGAACATCTGTATGCACCACCTCTTTCGGAACACTATATTGCGGAGCATCTATCCAACTCAAATCCGCAGCATTACGATGTGCTGAAAGTGCGGCAAAAATCTTATCCGCAGGATTTGCGCCCAAAGTTTGCGTAATCACACCTGGCGCAATAGCTCGCAAGGCTTTTCCGTAAGTTTCGTACGCCTTCCATTCCGCAGAAGAAGTTCCGCCAAATTGCAACTTAATCACTGTTTCGAGCTGATTCAAAGTAGTGGTTTGGTCTTGACTATTATCGCTCATATTATTCCCAACGCCCAAAACGAGTTTGCCATTTATTTTGGTCGCATGACAAGAAAAACAGTTTTGAGAAACCACTTTTACGCCTGCAGCAGTTGTACTGACCGTATAATTGTAAGCAATACCTTTGTTATCTCCACTACGACCTAAATCGTCAGGATTAGAAGTTCCAAAAACAGCTTTGAACGTTGCAAACGGAATTCCAGAATTTAAAAAGTCGCCTTCTGTAAGATACTGATACCCTTTTGTGACATCGCCCGAACGTTGCGGCGAGCTTTTCATCGCTGTTGCGCCCGAAGGCAATTGTTCCGTAGGTGGCACCAAAATCGTATTGTCTTTTTTACATTCAAAAAAAATGCAAGCGACAAGCGGGAGGAGAAATAAAATTTTTTTCATTTATTTTTAAATTTTTTAGTCAAAAACCTTTATTGCGCCGATTTTCCTTGATAAAGCAATACGTTTTCCTTGTTTTTGAGGCTATACATACCTTTTTGTTCCGTTAAAGTATAGGTATCATTTTTGTAAATAACCGTTTTTTCTTCTATTTGTCTTTTTAAAAGCACAGATTTTGCCTCATCAGGGATAAAAAGCTCTGCCTGTGTATTATCGCCGTCTGCTTTAAAAACAACATAACTGACAAGCGTATTATTCAATCCTTTTGCCTTTGCATCCAGAACAATTCCCACTTCAAAAATACGAATGCACTCGTTTCTTATTTGCGACCATTGATAGCCAGCAGAAGGTTTGCAACCATGTTCATCGCTATCGTTGCCGACTATTGGCGGAGCTGGAGTTTCTGTTTCTTTTGCAGTAGTCGTATTGTTATTCGTTTTGTTTTGGCAGGCAGTAAAAATACTGATTGCGAGGAAAAAAATGCTTAATTTTTTCATTTTGTTTTATTTTGTATCAAAAAATAGTAGCTTACAACAAGTAAGCTCGTCACAAAAGTACGATAATATTATCTCTTTTTTATTACAAAAATAATTCAATTTGTGATAAATAAGAACATTTTTAAAATAATATTATATTTTTATCTACTTATTTTTTAGACCAAAAGCATCGGTTGAAAGTGAAATTTACATAAATATTGTACAATTTATTTTTTTAACAATAAAAATTATAGAAAAAATGCTCTTGTAAGAGAGTCACAAATTAACGATAAGCAGAGTAAAATTTATTTTAATACTTCAAGAAAATATGCTTCCAATCCTATTTTATATGCTCCTTATCATAGTTTTTGTATAAATAAAAATGAACAATTATTGTCACATTTTTAAGACGAAAAAACAAAAAACAAATAATTTGTATTTCAAAAACACCTTTCCATCAGCGATTTAATTTTCTTATTTTTAATTAAAAAACTTTGCTTTTATTGCTTTGTTAAGAAAAATGGCTCGATTTTTACTCGTAATAGCAATGTCGAACAGAAAAATGCTGCAATAATCTCTAAAAGTAGTAATCTCTTTTTCTTTTCTCAAAACTATCAAGCGTTTTAGTTTTTCTTGTTAACAAAAAAATAGCTTATTTATTCTGAAGTAGTAGATTTATTATGTCACGTTCTAAGGGAAAAAAAATTATTATGGCTTATAGCTCCCTATATCTTTGTAAAATATTTTACCGCTAAATCAAATTATTTTATCAAATATTAAAAACCTTAAAGTTATGAATGGTTATTCCTTTTTTACCAAACAAAATACGTTCTTAAAAACACTCCTACTAATTGTTGTGTTTGTGACATCGTACACAACAACCTTTGCCCAGTTTAAAGTGGGCGACAATCAAGGTATCATTAATCCATCAGCAGCGATGGAAGTAGAAAGCACCACTAAAGGTTTTCTAATTCCAAGAATGACAACCGCACAAATCGGCTTGATTGCAAATCCTGCAACAGGCTTGATGGTATTTAGTACTACCACGAATTGTATTTATGTCTATAAAGGCGTGGTACAAGGCTGGAAAAGCACTTGTGACGTTAATGACCTCGGAGTATGGGGCTTGAACGGAAATACTGCTAACCCAGCAGGTTCTTTTTTAGGAACTACCGATGCTAATCCATTGATTATCAAAACCAATGGTACAGAAGCAATTCGAGTAGATGCCACTGGAAAAGTAGGTTTCGGTACTGCCACACCGTTATACCTAATTGATGCACAGACTACTGCTGACCCAATTCGTTTGGCAGGAGTATTAGGTGGTGCAACTTCGGATTCAGTTTTGACTATCAACGCTTCGGGTGTAGTTAAAAAACGTTCTGTTGCTTCTATCTTAGCAAATGCTCTTACAGCAAGCAACGGTTTGAATATCCTTAACAACGATGTAAAATTAGGCGGAACTTTGTCGCAAACTACTACAATCGCACAAGGCGGTTTTGACCTTACTTTCAATGGTTTAGGTAATGTAGGTATCGGAACAACAGGCATTCCAAGCAATCGTTTGCACATTTTAGCTGGTACTAACCCAATCCGTTTGGAAGGTTTAGTAGGTGGTGCTGTTCCAGATAGTATCTTGACGGTAGATCCGACAGGTGTTGTTCGTAAACGTACTGTTGCAAGTATTTTAGTTTCAGGAAATTCATGGTTAAACGGTGGTAATGCACTCAATTCTCCTGGTATTCTCGGAACATCAACTGCTCAACCTTTTAGCATCATTACCAACGGTACACCAATATTGACTTTTGGTGTAAACGGTAGCATTACGCAAGTTGGAACGGCTCAAGTTACATTTGGTGGAAATATCATTTCAACAGGTGGTTCTACTCAAACAGGTATTACGAATATTAATACAACAGGAACTACTCCTACAAACATAGGAAATGCAGGTAGCACAACAACTGTTACTGGCCCTACAAATTTGAATACAACAGGTACAGGTGTAACTACAATCGGAAATTCAACTTCTACAACTAACATTTCAGGTAATAGCTTGAATATCAGCAACTTGCCAAGCGGTAGTGCGATAGACTCTGTAATGGTAGTAGATCCAGTAACTGGTCAAGTGAAAAAAGTAAGTATGACTTTCATCGGTTCAAACTCATTTACAGCTAACAACGGTTTGACGAAAATTGGTAGCAATGTACAATTGGGTGGTGCACTTTTACAAAACACAGACATCGGATTAAGTGGTAAAAACCTTACATTTACAGGTGCTGGAAATGTAGGTGTTGGAATTGCTACTCCATTAAGTCCTTTCCATATTTCTGCAGCAGCTGATCCTTTACGTATCAACGGATTACAAACAGGTGCAAGCGCAGACAGTATCGTAACGATTGATGCAGCTTCTGGTGTTGTTCGCAAAAGAACATTGAGTTCAATACTTTTAACAGGAAATACTTGGTTTAATGGTGGTAATAATCTTACAGCGCCAGGTACTTTGGGTACGATTACAAACCAACCTTTTAGCTTGATTACAAACAACACTAAGCTTTTGACTTTTGGAACAGATGGTAGTATCACTCAAGATGGAACAGCTCAAGTTACGCTTAACGGAAATGTTGATGCAACTCAAGGTTTAGATGTTACAGGTGCTTTATTAACTGCAAACGCAGGAGCAACTGTTTCTGGTACAACTAATATCAATGCAACAGGTTTGGCTACAACTAACATTGGTGCAGCAGGTGGAACGACTAACGTTTTGGGTACTACTAACTTAAACGCAACAGGCGGTGGTACAAATAACATTGGTAATGCAGCTGCAACAAACAATATTTCTGGTACAACAAATATCAATGCAGTAGGAACAACAGCAACAAACATTGGTAGTGCAACAAATACAACAACTATTGCTGGTCAAAGTATCAATATTCCAAATTTGCCAAGCGGTAGCGGAGCAGATTCTGTAATGGTAGTTGATTCAACAACTGGTCAATTGAAAAAAGTAAGTATGTCTTTTGTAGGTTCAAAAGCATTTACAGCAGACAATGGTTTGACAAAAACAGGTAGTAACGTACAATTAGGTGGTACTTTAATCAAAAATACAGATGTAAATTTGAATAACTTTAACGCTACTTTCTCAGGAACAGGTAACGTAGGTATCGGAACAACTACACCTACATCATCTTTACAAGTAACTGGTTCGGTAGCGAAATCTATCCGTAAAGTAACAGCTGATACGAATGTAGGTAACTTAGATTACACCGTTTTAGCGAACTGCACAAGTGGAAACGTAACTTATACTTTACCAGCAGCAAATACTTGCTCAGGTCGTATGTATGTTTTCATCAAAACAGATGCTTCATATAACTTATTATCATTTACACCAGCATTAAAAACTGGAGAAACTGCAACTTTACCAGCTATCAACTATAATACACGTCTTATGGTTCAAAGTGATGGTACTGATTGGTGGGTTGTAAACCAATACTAAAAAACAAATTTTTCATAGTGTAGTGGATAAATACGCTATACAATTACCATTCTGTGCAAGAAAAATCTCTTGTGCAGAATGGTTTTTTTAGAACTTTTATATTAAAACTTA